>NZ_JAJQRC010000002.1:0-232940 GCF_046533115.1 Treponema sp. TIM-1 | reverse complement strand
AAAGCGTTTCAGGGTGTTCGGCAATATTATTGACTCCATGCGTACTGACGCTTTTCTCTATAAAACTGCCTAAGATAGTGCGACTCTCAAGTTCGTAATTGTTCGGTTTTTTTCAACCCGTAATGCGTCTTGCAATGAATTACCTTTCTTGCTTTTTAAATAGGTGATAATGAAATTATCAATTTCTTCAATTTCAGGATAAGTAATTAAATTATCCATTTTCTTTATTTTTAAGGTCGCTTGTATTTTTGATAGAAGTGTTGTTATCCTATATTCATTTTTGACCTTTTTGATAAGACATTCCTTAAGTAACATGGCTATCGTTTTGTCAATTTCAACCTGCACTGTTTCTGGGTTAGAAAAAACATTGGCCTGTATCTCAGATTTGGGCGTTAAAATATTGGCATCTATATTTTTTTTATATTCCTGAATATAAGAATTCACTTCATTTTTTACTCGTTCGCTTAGGTTTGTTTTTATAATTTCGGCTAAATTTACCGGATAGTTGGGTGTAGGATGAGATTCTAATTCATTCAGTAGGTTTTTCAGCATATCTTGTTCTGTTAAATCTTCGTCTTGCATTGATATTTTTTTCCCTATCTTATTAGCTTATCCCTTCGGAGCTGTAAAAAACAAGAGGCTTTCTGGGCAATAAAACAGCCCTTCCGAACGCAAAGAAGGTATTTTCCTTGCACTCGAAGGGCTTTTGACGTGCTCTGATAGGGCTAAATACTCTTAGACACAAGGAAATGGCCTTCTTTGGGATCTCCTTTATATGTACAGTTCCGGAAATGCCCCCTTGAAATCCTCAAAGATGTTTTCAAGCCCCGTAAAGCCGCTTGCGGTGTCATTTGCGTCTTTGGGCATTCTCGTTCCAATGACGACTTCTCCCCCATGTCGAACCTTTACTTTTGCCCGGTCATACCCCTTCGGTTTCCACATATTATCCGGTATCAATTGTTTATCCAGTGAAACCAGATACAGTTCACAATAGTCCGGGGCAAAGTGTATGGGTGAAATCCTCCTGGCTTTTGCGAAGGCGGAGACGGTCTTGACCTGGACCAAAACCACCCCATTGGGGGCTAATCCGAATGGGTACTTTATGTCCCATGCCTTTTGTGCGGCACTGCCGAATTCAAGATCGGGGTGTCCCTGCCGTTTCAGATACTCAAAAACAAAGGCTTCTCCTATTACGCCAGTCTTTTGGTCTCCGGTTTCGGGAACAAAGTCAAAAGCCTTGTCCTTTTGAATACATTCAAGTTGCCCATACGCTTCTGCGTATTTCTTGACCACATCAAGAAACTTGCCAAAGTTTTGCATATTTCCCTCTTATGGGATATATCCCATTGGAGAAATAATACATCGCTATTGGATAAAGTCAAGCGGTATGGATGAAACCAGGCTACTATTTTGTATTTGTCTCCTAAATCAGAAACTATCTCTATAAGCCGCAAGTTTGCTTATATCTTCCGCTTTGGTAAGAACAATACTGTCGATATAAGCAAAATTACTAATTAATTTCCGTAATTTAAGCCTAAGCGGATGATTCGGGATACGTACATACCGGACGGAACCAACATCAATACCCATGTCAAGAAGAAGGGTTTCTATTTCCTGCTCAAGAGTATACTTAATAGGGGCAAGAGGATAATTCTCATTACTGTTATATGTGATAGCATCACGTATTACCACATCCGGTTCACTCTTTGCGATTAAAACGTCAATTCTATCCTCAAAGTCATCGGCATAGACCAATACTGCCCCTAGAACCGTCAAAATCACCATGAGACCAGCTATCTTTTTCATATTTTTCTCCTGCCTATATTCGTAGAATACACCCCTTATTCGGGCTTATTGGCGTAATCAGTTATGTCCTTTTCAAACAAAACCAAATATCCGGCTCCAAAGGTCCATATTCCCAGTGTTACCACAAGAATAATTATTTGTAGAACCATTATGAAAATATTTCGTGTGGTGTGAGGAAGTATTTGGTGACAATTCCACCCGGCGGTATTATATTTGTGTATTGTTTGGCTCAATGCCTTGCGTGGGTTAGTTCCGATGGCCCCGATTAACCCGCCGGAAAGTGAAACTCTGACAATTTTGTTTAGTTTTCTTTGCTTAAATTCATCACTGGTGCTTATATCATCAAAATCCTGGGCATCTTCTTTTTCCTGCTTCTTGGAAACAATGATACCTATAATAACTACCGCAACGATTACCAAAAAAGGAAAGAAACCTGTCGGCGAATTCATTTGTATCCTCCTGTTTATTTGGGTATTTTAGCCCTCAAAATGTTCTATTGGAGAATTATAACATTTCTTATTAGGTGTTGGTCAATCCCATTTATCCAATAATAGAATAAAACATTCTCCAAAAGGTGGATTATGACCGAACAGGAACTACGGGGCATTCTAAGCCTGAATATCAAAAAATACCGCATTAGCCGGAACCTCTCCCAGGCTGATTTGGCCGAAAAACTTGATATTTCCGTCAATTTTTTGAGCAATCTTGAAAATGGCAACAAATGGCTTTCTCCCCTGACTTTGGTAAAGTTTGCCTCCGCCCTAAATATCGAACCCTATGAGTTATTCAAGCCGGAGGGGGCTTTACCGCCTGATGTGCCTGCTATCCTGAACAAGTCCTTTGATGAGGCGGTCATAGCCGTTACCCGGACCCTCAATCAAGTCCGGGGCTATTACCTCTCTCAAGCCGATGGCCCCCCGCAAGATTGACCGTCCTGTCCGGTCTTAACCCGCTGAAAGTTACTGCCCACATATTTCCGCAAGTCCTCAGTGCGTTTCCGTATTTCCGTAAGAAGGATTTTTATCCCCCTGGGGGTTCCCGGTTCCATGTCCTCTCTGTATTGGATTAAGGTTGGTATCATGTCACCCAATGCGGTAATTTCCGCCGCTATTTCGGCCAATCCATTTTCTACCTGTTCCCACTTGCTTGAATATTCACTCATATAATCCTCCTGTTATACAGTTGCATTGGGGAGGCCCTCCATTCACAAAAAAACTAATATTTTTAGTTTTTTTTGGATTTTTTACGGGAAAACAGCCTTACATCCGTTAAGATTATGCTTCCATGACAGCCCCAGACCTATCCGGAGGGGAACCCCGGCCTATGAGGGGCTCGGTAGGTTGTTCAGGTAACAAATTACCGAAAGTCTCTATCTGGGCCTCCCGTATCTTTTCCCGGTCTCCCACCAGCCGATGCCCCGAATAGTGGTCAAGCATATCCAGGGTTTTATGTCCGGTCTGCTGTTTTAATAGTTTCTCGTTGACCCGTTCCCGCATATAGGAGGTGAAGTAATGCCGCCATCCATGGAAGGTGTATACCTTGGCCGATTTTTCACTCATACCGGTTCGTACCAGGGCTTCCCGCAAGGTACGGTTGAATATCGCCTGCTCCATGGGTTTGTCCGCTTTTTGTTCCGCCCAAAACACATAGCCGTCCATACTCTGTCTGTGGGGATTGTGTACGGCTAAGGTCAACAATTCCCGCATAAGCCCCGGAAAAGGAACCTCCGCAACCCGGCTTTCATTGGTTTTGGTGGTTTTAAGGCCGTCCTGCCGATTCCACGAATGCCGGACATAGAGGCAATCCTTTCCCAAATCCTGTACCCGGAGTCCCTGTATCTCCCCCGCCCTCATGCCGCTTACCATGGCAAGCATATTCGCCAATTTGGCCCGTTCATCCGGCCATTCAACCTTAAACACCGCCTGCATCAGTTCCGGGGTCAATATCTGCCGTTCCGCCGCCTTGCCGGAAAACCAGGTGATGCCCTGGGTTACGTCCCGGTCTACCATTTCCTTGTTGAAGGCCCACGACAGGGCGATAGTCCCCGCCTGAATGATGGTGTTTTTCCGTTTTGCTGACTTTGGAATGGATTTACCCTTTTGGGGCAGGGTTTCAAAATACTCGATGAAGGCTTCTATGTCCTGCCGCCTTATCTCCCCTAAGAGTTTCCCGGAAAAGAAGGGGGCCCAGTATTTTTGGACCGCTCCGGACTGTTCCCGGCAATACCGCCGATGTATGCCGTGATTTTTCCGGAGTTTTTCTTTGACGTAGGGGGAATTGTCATAGTCCCAGAAATTGATGAGGAAATCCGGAAAATCCCGGTCTTGCCGGGTTCCGGCTAGGACTGCCTTTTTCAGGATACCCCGGTGCTGTAATTCACCGATGATGAAGTCCACATCATCCGGGGCTAAATCGGTATCCTTCGCCATTTCCCGTAGGGAATACCGTTTGATGTCTATGGTTTTGCCGTTTTGTTGTGGTATCCCGTCCCGGAACCACCCAAAGGCGGTCTGTATTGCCGCCGATTCGCTTACTTGCCTGGTACTGATTGGTGGAAGATACTTGCCGGTCTGCGGATTTTTGAAGGCAACTACGTAACAGGGCCGGTTGGCCCTCTTGAACACAGAAAAGGGGAGAGGCTTTTTCATTTCCCTAATCCTTGCGGAATGACAAGGAAGACGGGTTTTCTATGTCGTCTTATATGTCATTCGGGTTTCTGCAATGATTAGGAACGCCTCTTGAATGGGAAGTTCCCCGCCAGGACCGGTACGACGTACTATTCCTGGTGTTTAGATAGTCCAATATACCCCACTGGTGGGGGTGTCTCATTTTAGCAGGGCCAGGACTCGCCCTCTATCCCTCAGCATCCTTGCTTCGGGACTCCAGGCCGGGGTTTCCGCCTGACGGGGCCATCCATGGCCCCTGGTCCTCCCGCTGGTCGGCGGCGGAAACCCTTCGAGTCCTGCATATAGACAAAAAAACGCCCTCCGGAGAGGGCGCATTTTTTAGCAGGGCCAGGACTCGAACCTGGGACCTCCGGGTTATGAGCCCGACGAGCTGCCAACTGCTCTACCCTGCGTCGTGGTGAATAAAATATATAACAAACAAAAAGATTGGTCAAGGGGCCGCATTGCCTAATAATTATTCTAGCCGAAAAGGGGTGGTTGTCCAGTAACAAAAATCCAGCCGAAGTCAGGCCGCCGGGTTCTGACCTCCTCCTCCCTGACAGGGAGGGTTTCCTGTGTAGCCTTTTTTCACGGTTTATCATCAAGCGTTTCTCCACGGCCTCATACAGCCTCTGGTTCAATTCAACCGGGATATATACCTTGCTTTCTTCCATCGCAATTCAGCATGATTCTCTGTCTACTATGTATATCCAGCCTTATTCAATTCCCCCTTTCCGGATGGAATTATTATAATTTGGACTAGATTTTTAGTTATTAGGCATCATGGGAGCCGGTTACTCCATGGTTACTCAAATGAAGGTATTAATTTAGTTTTGCCGCCTTAGCCCGATCAAACAGGGACTGGTTTATATGGCAGTAACCGCCGGGGTTTTTTTCCAGGTATTTTTGGTGGTACTCTTCGGCGGTATAAAAATTTTCCAGGGGTTTCACTTCTATGGCCACCGGGGCGCCGATTTTTTCCCGGAGCTTCTCCAGGGATTCTTTGATCCCGGGCAGATCATCCCGGTCGGTATAATAAATACCCGTACGGTACTGGGTCCCTACATCCGCCCCCTGTCTGTTTAACGAAGTCGGATCAATGGCTTCGTAATAAAGATCCAGCAGAAAGGACAGGCTTATCACCGCCGGATCGTATTCCACCAGGACCGTCTCGGCATGGCCGGTTTCCCGGTATTTTACCTCTTCGTAAGAAGGGGTTTCCGTGCTGCCGTTAGCATAACCAACCTCGGTACGGCAAACACCCCTGATGAGGGAGAAATATTTTTCCGCCCCCCAGAAACATCCAGCGGCAATATAAATCGTTTTCATGGCTTTCATGTTACCATATAATAGACAGCCGCAAAAGGCCCGTTGTGGACCTTTTGCGGCTATCCTTGAGGCAATCCCCAAACTAAGCCTGGGGAATCGGTTCCTTAAAAGGTCGCTACTACACCGCCGTCATAGTGGGAGGCGATGTAATCCCGCACCTTTTGGGATTGGAGGACTTTTTTCAGGGCCGCCACCCGGGGATCGTTTTCATCCCCCTTCCGTACCACTACGCCGTTGACATAGGGGCTTTCAGCGCCTTCGAGAATAATGCTGTCCCGAACCGGGTTGAGTCCCGCTTCCAGGGCATAGTTACCATTGATGGTAGCGCCGTCAACATCGGCCAGGGAACGGGGCAGCTGGGCCGCTTCCAAAGAGCGGAACTTGAACCCCCGGGGATTATCGATGATGTCCAGGTCTGTGGGCCGCAATCCCGTCTCGGGTTTCACTTTGATAAGGCCGTTGGCCTGGAAGAGCAGCAGGGCCCGGCCGGTGTTGGCGGGATCATTGGGGATGGCGATGGTCGCCCCCGGAGGCAGGTCCGCTACGGACTTGTATTTCTGGGAGTAAAGCCCGAAGGGTTCCACATGAATACCGTAGAGGAAGGAAAGCTTTGCCTTCCAGTCGTCATTGGATTCAAGATATGGAACGTGCTGGAAATAGTTCGCGTCCAGTTCACCGGAAATCAGCGCCGTATTGGGCACGATATAGTCGGTAAACTCCACCACTTCAAGCTTGATACCCTCGGCAGCCAGATCGTCCTTTATCAGGTTAAGCAGTTCCGCGTGGGGTATGGGGTTTGCGCCGACCTTCAGGACGGTGGTTCCGGCCTTTTCTCCGCTGCCTTTGGCAGCCACGGGCTGCACAAAGGCGAGGGCCAGGATAAGCGCCGCGGCTATCGCCAGAGCGCCCGGTACGGAAAAGCGCTGTTTTCCGTTGAATACAGATTGTATTCTTTTTTTCATATAATCCTCCTTGGATTTTGTAGAGATTTTTTTAAAATACGATGGTCCTGAGAGACCATAATTTTAAAAAAACTATATATAAAGCAGGAATACCGGAAAAAACCGATATCCCGCCAATTACCCTTTTACCGCTTTGAAAGCAGCAAGCGGCTTACCGCAGATCCACCCAACTGAACCCCCTCTACGAGAAACAGGAGCACCACCACGGCTCCGGCGGTCACATCCATCCTGAACCGGTAATAACCGTAACGGATGGCCATATCTCCCAGCCCACCGCCACCAATAGCCCCGGCCATGGCGGAATATCCGATGAGGTTGATGATAGTCAGGGCCAACCCCGAAATCAGCGCCGGCAGCGCTTCCGGTACCAGTACCTTGTAAATTATCTGAAAATTGGTGGAACCCATGGCCCGGGCCGCCAGCAGACAGCCGGAATCCACCTCTTGCAGGGCCGATTCCACCACCCTGGCCACAAAGGGCGCGGCGGCAATGGACAGGGGGATAACCACCGCCGTAGGCCCGATGGATGTCCGTATGATGAATCGGGACAGGGGCATCAGGAGTATCATCAATATAATAAAGGGAAATGAACGGAACAGGTTCACCACCCGGGAAATGATATTGTAGATGACCTTTCGGGGTATCAGTCCCGGAGGCGAGACACTGTACAGCCAGATTCCCAGGGGAAGCCCCAAAAGGCACGCAAAAAAAGTGGACGCGAAGGTCATATAGATGGTTTCCGCCGTTGATTTAGGCAGCAGTTCCAAGACCTCCATAATAGTTGAACGGTTAAACATCCCCTCACTCCTTACCATTTTCCTGTTATATATTAATCCTATATATTTAATATGTTATCAAATGAATTTATTTTTGTCAAGTAATATAGGTTAAAAAATGTAAAATTTAAAGCTGCCCCAAGTACCCCGCATTCAACCCTGAAGTGCAAAACTCAAGTTTTTTAAACCCGGTTTCGCCACCGTCCTACCAGTCTAGGGGATAAGCCCCTCCAGTTCCTCCACCAGCCGACCGAAGGCCCCGCAGGCCGCCTCCACCGGAGCGGGGGAGGACATATCCACCCCCGCCACTTTCAGGGACTCCATGGGAAACCGGGAACCTCCGGATTTAAGGAAGGCAAAATAGTCATCCCGTTCCCGCACTCCACCGGAGAGGACCCGTTCTGCCAGAGCCAGGGCAGCGGAGATCCCGGTGGCGTATTTATATACGTAGAAAGCCCGGTAAAAATGGGGAATCCGCAGACCTTCCAGATCGCTGGTTTCTTCCAAAACCATTTCCGGACCGAAATAGGTTTTCTGCAGCTTCCGATATTCTTCCCGGAGGAGTTCCGTGGTCAGGGGAACGCCCCCTTCTTCCAGCTCGTGGGTGCGGGCCTCGAATTCGGCGAACATGGTCTGCCGGTACAGGGTGGAGAGAATATCATCCGCCCGGTGGTTGATGATGGAGGTTTTGAATTCCTCCCCTGTACCGTGACTTTTAAGGTAACGGAAGAGGAGTTCCTCGTTGAAGGTACTGGCTACCTCGGCCTCAAAGATCGTGTACCCGTAGTGGATAAAGGGGTTTGATCGGGCGGAATACCAGGAGTGCATGGAATGTCCCCCCTCGTGGGCCAGGGTGAACACGTCCCGGATGCTGTCTTCCTTGTAGTTCATCAGGATATAGGGTTCCCCGGTATAACTCCCCGAAGAAAAGGCCCCGGACCGTTTTCCCTTGTTTTCATACCGATCCGCCCAGCGGCCCCGGAGCCCCGCCGCGAGGACCCCCGTGTACTCCGGTCCCAGGGGAGCCAGAGCCGAGGTAACCATATCCACCGCCTCGTCCCAGGAGGTCTTCCTTGCCGGGGCGGCGGTGATGGGGGCGTATACATCGTAGTGCCGCAGGGTATCCAGTTTGAGGGCCCGCTTCCGCAGGGCATAATAACGGTGCAGGGGGGCAAGATTTTGGTTTACCACCGCCACCAGGTTATCGTAGACCCCTTCGGGAACCTGGTCGGGGAAAAGCGCCGCTGCCCGGGCGGAGGGGTACCCCCGGATCCGGGCCCGGATCACGTCCTGTTTGACCTGCCCCGCATAGAGGGCCCCCAGGGTGGTTTTGTGGGAATTGAAGCAGTGGTAAAAGGCTTCGTAGGCCCGCCGGCGTATATCCCGGTCAGGGTTTTCCATGAACACGGACCAGGTGGAATGAGAGAGGGGCCGCTTCCCCTGGGGGGTGTCGATAGAACCGAAGTCCATATCCACATTGGTAAGCACCGAAAAGGCGTCGGCGGCGATGTTTTCCCCCTCGGCATGGAGGGCCAGGAGCCGTTCTTCCCGGTCGCTCAACACATGGGGCTTATACCGGAGGAGTTTTTTGAGGTATATCGTATATTCCCCCAAACGGGGATGAACCAGAAAGACTTCCATGGTTTCATCGGGGATGGCCTGGATCTCCGGAACCGCCCAGGATCCCGCAGCCTGGGCCTTGGCCGCGGCCATCATGAACCGACCGGTCATGGTCCGGGCGGCGGCATCCCCCTCATCCTCGGTCTGCCTGAGTTCGGCATAAACCCCTAGGCGTTCCTCCAGGATATTGAAGTCCCGGACAAAGTCCAGGTAATCCGCCAGGGCTTCCGCGGACTTGCCCAGGGTTCCCTGAAAACCGGGAATCCTTTCGGCGATTTTTTCGTATGCTTCTAGGCCTTTTTTCCAATCCCCATCATTGGGGTAGAGCTTGGAAAGGTCCCAGGTATCTTGCCGGTTTACCTCCGAGCGGAGGGGTATACGATGTTCATCCATACTTATAGATATAGGGGAGGAGAAAGATCCTGTCAAGGCGGCAGGATATATTTACAGGGACGTCAAAATCGTATAAGAATTAAAAGACAAATGGATTCTTTTAGTATTGGTATTATTATTTCCCTCGGCTTATTGCTCATGGGTTCCGCTTTTTTTTCGGCCAGCGAAACCGCCTTTTCATCGTTAAACCGGATAAGAATAAAAAATCTGGCGGGGCAGGGGAATAAACGGGCGGCCCTGGTCCTTGCCCTGTCGGAAAATTATGACCGGCTTTTGTCTACGGTGCTTATCGGAAATAATATCGTCAATATCAGCTCCTCCGCCTTAGCCACGGTGTTATTTGTCGGCTTTTTCGGCAATGCCGGGGTCAGCCTGGCGACCCTGGTGATGACCGTACTGGTCCTCCTCTTCGGCGAAATTTCCCCCAAAACCCTGGCGAAAGAAAACCCCGAACAATACGCCATGTTTGCCGCTCCCCTGTTAAAGGGCCTGTTGATCGTTTTTTCTCCGATAAACCGGCTGATTACCCATTGGAAACAATTTATTCTCAAGGTTTTCAGGATCCGTTCGGATCGTTCCGTGACCGAGGCGGAACTCCTCACCTTTGTGGAGGAAGTACGGCAAGAGGGGGGCATTAATAAGGGAGAGGAGGACATGATCCGTCAGGCCATTGAGTTTGACGATCTTACCGCCAATGATATTTATACCCCCCGGGTGGATGTGGCCGCGGTCTCCCTCACGGATTCCACCGAAACCATTAAACAGAAATTTTTCGATACCGGATTTTCCCGGCTGCCTGTTTTTAAGGAATCCATCGATAATATTATCGGAGTTATTTTGCTCAAGGATTTCCTCTACCAGGTGATTACGCAAAAACGCCCCCTGGAACAGATTGTCAAACCCGCGGTATTTATCACCAAATCCATGAAAATTTCAGGGCTCCTCAAGATCCTCCAGGAAAAAAAGTCCCATATGGCGGTTCTGGTGGATGAATTCGGCGGAACCATGGGGATTATCACCATAGAAGATATTATGGAAGAGTTGGTAGGTGAAATCTGGGATGAACATGAAAAGGTGGTGACCAACATTATCCCCCTGGAAGGGGGGGGCTATACAATTCTTGGTAATACCGGCTTAAAGGATTTTTTTGATTTTTTTTTCCTGGATGAAGGGGAGGGGAAACCCGGAGCCCTTACCGTAGGAGGCTGGGTAATTGAAAACCTGGAAGGGGCGCCCCGGGAGGGGGATCAGTTTGTTTTTAAGGATCTTTCCGTTAAGGTCTTAAAGACCCTCCGTCACCGGGTCATGGAGGTTCTGGTCACCCGCCTGTCGGACGGACCATAAGCCAGTAGGCGGGAATATACCATGGTATCCCGATATTTTCAAAATGGGTTGCTATTACGGGCGTTTAGGCCGCTTTTATATAATTCGACATACTTTTCCGCTGATTTTTTCCAGGAAAAATTCTGCCTCATTCCAGTAATACGCATGGCCTCTACCAGGGACCGGCGGTTGTAATAAGCCCACACCGCCCAGCCGGTGGTGTCGTATATGGCGTTGGGAGTAAGATCATCAAACATAAATCCCGTTCCTGTCCCGGTTTCCTGGTTGAAATTTTCCACCGTATCCGCGAGTCCGCCGGTATTCCGTACTATGGGGGGGGTCCCATAGGCGAGGGAATAAAGCTGGTTAAGGCCGCAGGGTTCATAACGGCTCGGCATAAGAAAGAAATCGCTCCCCGCTTCCACCAGGTGGCTTAAGTCTTCGCTGTATCCGATCCGGGCCTTAAAATTGGATAAGCGCGAGGAGAGACTTCGGACCTCATTTTCACACCAGGCTTCACCGGTACCCAACAGGACAAACTGGATATTCATATCCCGGCAAATAGACCAGGCGGAACCGTAGGAGGGACCAAACAGGGCTCCCACGCCCTTCTGTTCGGTAAGCCGGGTTACCATACCGATGACCGGAACCTGAGGATCCCCGGGCAATTCAAAGGCCCGTTGCAGGGCCTCCTTGGCCTTGGCTTTCCCCGCCATATTTTTAATACTGTAGGGCTGGGGAATAAACGTATCCTTGGCCGGGTTCCAGACGTCGGTATCTATACCGTTGAGGATCCCCGAATAATCCGCGGACCGGTATCGGAGCATTCCGTCCAGGCGGAAGCCGTGGGCTTGGGTCTGGGTTTCCCGGGCATAATTCGGGGAGACCGTATTCAGCTTGTCGGCACAGTTGATCCCCGCTTTAAGAAAGTTCATCATATTCCAGTCGTCTAACCCGGCTTCAAAAAAAACATTCCACCCCAGCCTGGTATAGTAATAATTATCCTTACTGTAAATTCCCTGATACCCCAAATTGTGGATCGTCAGGACCGAAATGGTTTTGGCAAATTCTCCGGTCCGCTGCCCGAATTTAAGGAGAACCGGAACCAGGGCCGTCGGCCAGTCATGGGCATGAAGCACATCGGGATACCAGGAAAGTTTCCGGCATAGTTGAAACACGGCATGGGAAAAAAAAGTAAACCGCCGGGGATTATCAAGAAAATCAGGCTCCGCAGGGATCCCATAGATACCGTCCCTGCCGAAAAAATTTTCGTGATCGATAAAAAAAACGGAGATGGGGTTCTTGGGAGGAGCCCCCGGCAGGCGTGCCGTATAAATGGCGCTCCATTCTTCACCTCCCCCCACGGGAACCCCCAGGGCGCCTTCAAGTTTGGTGAGTTTATCCCGGTTTATGGAGTAATACCGGGGAATAACGATCCGCACTTCATGACCCAATTTTGCCAGGGCAATAGCTAAAGCGGATACGGCATCGGCGAGGCCTCCGGTTTTTGCGTAAGGAACAGCTTCACTGGCAGCCATTAAGATCTTCATTTTTGCCCCTCTATTCGCCGGAGGTTCCCTGTCCCGCCATTAGGGCGGGCAGGTTCATTCAGCGCCTTAAAAATGGTCGATCATAGCAAGACCATGGTCTTCTATAATTTTAAGCCCTATTTCAAAATTTTCCAGCTTAAAAATAACCACCGCCTTGCCGGTTTTCCCTTCCAGGGAAGCGTAGAGATATTCAATATTGACATTGGCTTTTTGGAATAACTCCATCACCTTGGCCAGGCTTCCCGGGGTATCACTGATTTCCACCGCCACCACATTGGTCTCCCGGGTAGTAAATCCGGCGGCATTAAGGACCGTGAGGGCCTCGGCATCCTTGTCCACAATAAGCCTGAGGATACCGAAATCCGCCGTATCCGCGATGGAGATGGCCCGGATATTGATACCTCCCTGGGCGAGAACCCTGGTCACCTCCGCCAGACGGCCCGCGTTATTTTCCAGAAACACCGATATTTGTTTAATCTGCATAATTCCCCCTTATATCTTACGGTTGTCAATAACCCGCTTTGCTTTGCCTATGGACCGTTCTATGGTTTTTGGTTCCACCAGCTTGACCTTAAGGCTGATCTGCAGTTTGGATTTCATCACGTTTTCGATCTTGGTCCGTAATCCCTCCAGATCCCGGGTTTCATCGCTGAAAAATTCCTTTTTTACCTCCACCTGAAGTTCCACTTCGTCCAGGTGGGAAGTCCCCCGGTTGAGGATGATGAGATACTGCGGTTCGGTTCCCTCAATTTCGATAAGGGCATGCTCTATCTGGCTGGGGAAGACGTTGACCCCCCGGATGATGAGCATATCGTCGGTTCTGCCGAAAAGGCGGTGCATCCGCAGGGTGGTTCTGCCGCAGGAACAGGGCTCGGTTATAAAGTAGGTTATGTCCCGGGTCCGGTAACGGAGCAGCGGGGTTCCCTCTTTGGTCAGGGTGGTAAAGACCAGTTCCCCCTTTTCCCCATAGGGCAGGGTCTGTCCCGTATAGGGATCGATGATTTCCGGATAGAAAAGATCCTCATTGATGTGGAGCCCATCCTGGGCTTCGCACTCAAAGGCCACCCCGGGTCCGATGATCTCGGTAAGTCCGTAGATATCGTAGGCCTTCATATCATAATGGGCCTCGATCTCCTTCCGCATGTTTTCACTCCAGGGTTCGGCCCCAAAACAGCCCTTGTTTATGGGAAGTTTTTTTAAATCTATCCCCGCCGCTTCCGCTTCCTCCGCCATATACAGGGCATAAGAGGGGGTACAGGTAAGGATGGTGGACCCAAAGGACTGCATCACCTGGAGCTGCCGGGCGGTATTCCCCGATGACATGGGCAAAACATTTGCCCCCAATACCCGGGCGCCGTAATGTGCCCCCGGTCCTCCGGTGAAAAGACCGTATCCGTAACAATTCTGGACCGTATCATCCCGGGTACACCCCGCCGCCGCCATGGTCCGGGCCATGGATTCCCCCCAGATTTCGATATCCTTATGGGTATAAGCGTCTACCACGGGGATTCCGGTGGTTCCCGATGACATGTGGATTTCCTCAATAAGCGACTTCGGACAGGCCAGCAGCCCATAGGGGAAGGTCTCCCGCAGGTCATCCTTAGTGGTAAAGGGCAGCTTTTCGATATCCTTTAGGGTGTGGATGTCCCGGGGTTTTATCCCAAGGTCATCCATTTTTTCCCGGTAGAAGGGTACCACGGCATAGAGTTTTTCTACCTGGTTTTTAAGATGGGCCAGTTGCTGCCGTTTTCGGGTTTCCCCATCCATGCATTCATATTCAGGATTAAAGATCATAATTTTTCCTTACAAAAAAATTTTTGAGAAAGAAATGGAGCCCTACAGGCTTATAATATACCTATTTACCGGATTCCCTCAATACCTCAATGAAGAACCCGGGAGCCGAGTTCCGGGATACGGACCCCGCCTTCCAGTCAACAGATAAACCCGGGGTTATCCGGCCGCCTGGAATGACAGGTCCGCCCGGAGTGTCTTGCAGATTGATTCAATTCATGATAGATTTTATCAAATATGGGAATCGCCCGGATATTATGGATAGGAGTATGGCAAAGCAGATACTGGTAGTGGATGATAATCTATCCAGCCTTAAGCAGATCGGCGCTCAACTTACCCCCCGGTATGAAATTTCTCTGGCCAAATCCGGTCCCCTCGCGTTACAAATATGTAAACAGGAAAAGCCCGATCTCATCCTCCTGGATATTGAAATGCCCGAAATGGACGGTTTTGAGACCATAAAACGGTTAAAAGCAGACCCGAAACTTAACCCAATACCGGTTATTTTTCTTACCGGCAACCGGGACATGGATACCGAAATCAGGGCCCTCCAGTCCGGGGCCATGGATTTTATCACCAAACCGGCCAATAAGGATATCCTGCTCCACCGGCTGGAACTCCACCTCCAATTTTCCGCGTATCAGACCTCCCTGGAACGTACCGTAATGGAACTGGAAAACAGCATCGTTGCCTCCTTTGCGGAGCTTATCGAATGTAAGGATCGTAATGTGGGCGGCCATGTACTGCGGACCGGAAAATATGTGGAGCTTATCGGCAAGGAACTGCTGGTGGAGGGGACCTTTGCGGGGGAGTTTACCGAAAAGGATTTGAACCGGATTATCCGGGCCACCCCCTTCCACGATATCGGCAAAGTCGGCATCAGTGATGTTTTGCTTCTCAAAAGGGAACAATTGACCGAAAAAGAATATGACGAGGTAAAAAAGCATACCATTATTGGGGCCCGGTTTTTGAAAAAGATCTATGAGCGTCTTCCGGAAGAGGAGTACCTGGAATTGGCCATCCATCTCGCCCGATCGCACCATGAGCGGTATGACGGTACGGGCTATCCCGACGGCCTCGCCGGGGAGGACATTCCCCTTTGCGCCCGGATCCTCGCGGTGGCCAATGTTTATGACGCCTGTTTAACCGACCGGGTTTACCGCAAGGCCATGGACTACGATGATGTCTTCCAAATGATCCTTGATGGAAAGGGAAGTGCCTTTGATCCCCGGGTGGTAGACGCTTTTGTGGCTGCCCGGGATGCCGTGGCGGCTTTGGATATAAAGACGCTGCCGGTGTTGAAATTTGAAGGGGACAGACTGGATTATGCATAAAATCCTGGTGGTGGATGACAATATCTCCAGTCTCAAACAGATCGGCGCTCAACTTGGGGGGAGTTATGAGGTATCCCTCGCTAAATCCGGCGCCATGGCATTGCAGATCTGTATGCAGGAAAAACCGGACCTGATCCTCCTGGATATCGAAATGCCCGAGATGGACGGGTTTGAGACCTTAAAACGGTTCAGGCTTAACCATTATCTGGGAAGTATCCCGGTTATTTTTCTTACCGGAAACCACGATACCGAAATCGAAGTCCGGGGGCTTCAGTCGGGGGCTCGGGATTTTATCACCAAACCGGTAGAAAAAAGTATCCTCCTGCATCGGATAGAACTGCACCTGCGATTTTCCTCCTACCAGGCCCAGTTGGAAAAGACGGTGGCGAAACTTTCGGAGAATATATCCTTGTCCTTTGCGGAACTTATCGAATGCCGGGATGAAAATACCGGGGAGCATGTGGTTCGTACCTCAAGGTATGTGGGGATCCTGGGCCGAAAGTTGATCGAAAATGGGATGTTTATGGATAAACTGACCCCCACGGATCTGGAAATGATGGTCCGGGCGGCGCCCCTCCACGATATCGGAAAGATAGCCATCAGTGACCGGATCCTCCTCAAACCCGATCGGCTGGATGATGAAGAGTTTAACATCATGAAACAGCACACCTCCATCGGGGAGGAAATTTTGGCCCACATGTTTGACCGGACCCCTACCCAGCAGTATCTGCTATACGCCAAGCAGATCGCCGCATCCCACCACGAACGGTTTGACGGAAAGGGATATCCCAAAGGGCTCGCCGGGGATGAAATCCCCCTGTGCGGGCGCATTATGGCGGTGGCGGATGTTTATGACGCCCTGGTAGCCGACCGGGTGTATCGCCGGGGGATGAATCACCTTGAGGCGTACCGGATCATCATTGAGGGAAAAAATAAAAACTTTGACGGCAGAGTGATAGATGCCTTTGAAGCCATCCATGAAAATTTGGTAGACTCCATAAAAGCGTCTCCCGTCAGATAAGACATATTGGGGGAATTCCAAAAATTTCATGGAGCATACTGCTTTTTTATTTTATGGAGGTACGGTTATGATTAAATTTTTTACCGCATTTACGGAAGAGATCGATGAGGTGGATCTGGCAGTGTCGGATCTGTTGGGACAGTTGGATTTGGAGCATAATCGTTTAACCAATTCATTGGGCATCATACATTGCTATAGCGATTTTGTGGACAGCGGGGTGGTTAAGGCCCTTTCGGAAAAACTCCCCTTTGATACCGTTGGTTCGACCACCATGAGCGTTTCGACAGCATCCGGCATGAGCCAGATGGGTCTTACGGTAACGGTGCTGACCAGCGACGACGTACAATTTATAAGCGGCGTTTCGGGGCCTGTTACTGATTCCGTTGACGCTCCCCTTACGGAACTCTACAACAGAATCACGGCGGGGCTTTCCGAAAAGCCCGCCATGCTGATGCCCTTTGTTCCCTTTCTGTTCAATGTGGGAGGGGACGAATTTGTCGAAAAGCTCGATGCCCTCTCCGGGGGCATCCCCGCCTTCGGTACCCTGGCCATCTCCAGCGAACAGGATTTCAGCAGGTCCTATACGATTTGCAACGGCGAATCCTACCTGGCCTCTATGGCATTGACTGTCCTGGTGGGCAACGCGGCTCCTGAATTTTTAAGCGTCTCCGTAAATGCAGAAAACGTTCTCAAACAAAAGGCGGTCATAACCGGGGTAAACCGTAACATTGTGCAGACCATAAACAACATGCCCGCCATAAAGTACATTGAATCCATAGGACTTGTTAAAGGTAACGATGTGATGGGCCTGCAGGCCATGCCCTTCATTATTTATCTGGAAGATGGTTCCATGCTGGTCCGGGCCTGTATCAACGGTACCGAAGACGGCGGTTTGATCCTGTGCGGGGCTGTCCCGGTTAATTCCACCGTCGCCCTGGCCACCATGGGATTCGAGGATGTGGTGAATTCCACCGAAAAAAAGGTGACCGAAGCCCAGGCGGCAGCCAAAGGCCGCGGGATATTGATGTATTCCTGCGCGGGACGCAACTGGGCTCTGGGTATGCAGCCCCTGGCGGAGCATGAAAAAGTAAAGGAATGTCTTAAGGACACGCCCTACCATTTTGTGTATTCCGCGGGGGAGATATTCCCCTCCCAGATCAGCGGCAGCAGGGTGGTAAACCATTTGCAAAACGACTCTCTGATCATCTGTATTTTATAAGAAGGCGGCAATGACGGAAACAGCGGAAGAAGTACAGGCCCTGCGGGAAGAAAACGCCTCGTTACAGATTCAGGTAAAAAGACTCAATCGTCTGCTTGCCAATCAGCAAAATACGATGATGCGCTTTGAAAGAGTATCCGCCATCCGGGACGGACTTGCCGCAAAATTGAAAGAGGAACAGACCAAGCAGGAAAAATTCATGAACATGATGCTGGAAAACAGTTCCAACGTCATCATACTGCTGGACGGCGAGGGACGCTTTGCCTACTGCACGGATACCTTTCTTAAAATGGCGGGGATACAGAATTTCGGCCTTGTCAACGGACTGCACTTTTCCGAGGTTTTCAGGCGTTTCAACAACGATGCTTTTTCGGAACATACCGTCGCCTGCATAGGCCGCGCCATGACCGAACAGGGAACCATAAGAACGGAAGAAACGCTGGACATTACCGGCAGCGGCGAATTCAGGATCTATACCACCAATACCACCGCCATGCGGGACAAGTCCGGCACGGTAGAGGGCGTTATGATCCTCTTTCACGATGTTACAGAAACCCTGCGGGCCAAGGAGGCGGCGGAGGCGGCTTCAAAGGCGAAAAGTTCCTTTCTGGCGACCATGAGCCACGAGATCCGTACCCCCCTCAATGCGATTATCGGCCTCTCGGAGATCCAGTTGCAAAAGGATCTCCCCGAGGACGTCCATGTTGATCTGGAAAAGATATACAATTCGGGTTCTATCCTCCTGGGAATAATCAACGACGTCCTGGATATTTCCAAAATTGAGGCGGGTAATTTTGAGCTTATCCCGGTACAATACGATACCCCCAGCCTGATCAACGATACGATTCAGTTAAACATCGTCCGCATCGGTTCTAAACCCATCTCCTTTAAACTGCATATTGATGATACTCTGCCGGCCCGGCTTTTCGGGGACGAACTGCGGGTAAAGCAGATTTTGAACAATATCCTCTCCAATTCCTTTAAGTACACCCGGGAAGGAACGGTACTTCTTCATATCGGTTGGGAAAGACAGGGTGAGGATGCCCTTATCGTCTTTGTTATCAGTGATACCGGCATCGGTATCAAAAAAGAGGATGTGGGCAAGCTTTTTTCAGAATACAGTCAGTTGGATACCCGGACGAACCGCAAGATCGAGGGGACCGGACTGGGACTTTCCATCACCAAGAAACTGGTGGAAATGATGGATGGACATATCTCCGTGGAAAGCGAATATGGCAAGGGCAGCGTCTTTACGATCCGGCTTCGCCAGGGAATCACCGATCTCAGGCCTATCGGACCTGAGGTCGCGGAAAATCTCAAGTCCTTCCGGTTTATTGAGACCCGGCGCACCCGGAGCAAAAATCTGGTCCGGGTCCGCATGCCCTACGGAAAAGTTTTGGTGGTGGACGATGTGGTCACCAACCTGGATGTGGCCAAGGGACTGATGCTTCCCTATGGTTTGACCATCGATTGTGTACAGAGCGGACAGGAAGCGATTAAAAAGATTCGGAACGGACCGGTAAAATATGATGCGATATTCATGGATCACATGATGCCCGAAATGGACGGTATTGAGACGACCCGGATTATCCGCAATGAAATCGGTACGGAGTACGCCAGGACCGTACCGATTATTGCCCTGACAGCCAATGCCCTGGTGGGAAATGAAGAAATGTTCATGGCCGCGGGTTTCAACGCATTTATGGCGAAACCTATTGATATCATGCGGCTGGATGTTATATTAAATCAGTGGGTTCGGAACAAGCAGAGTGAAGAAACCCTCTGGAAGGTGGAACAGGAACCTTCCCAGCAGGCTGAAGCTTCGCAGAATTCCAGCGCCGGCATACCGGAGAATGTGAAAATTGACGGTATCAATCTCAAGGCGGGAATAGAACGTTACGAGGGGGAAACGGCCTATCGGGGGATCCTCCGTTCCTATATGATCCATACCCCGGAACTTTTGAAGAAACTTCGTTCCTTTTCCCGGGAGACCCTGCCGGAATATGCCATAACGGTCCACGGAATAAAAGGTTCCAGTTTCGGTATCTGCGCCGATGGGATCGGCAGAGAGGCGGAGGAATTGGAACATGCCGCAAAGGCGGGGAATTACGAAAAGGTAAGCGGCCAAACCGCCGCTTTTATTGAGAAGGTGGAAGCGGCCCTTCGGGGTATTGAGGATCTGTTACGGGACGCTGCGGAAGATGGTTCCGCAAGACAGAAGGCCGCCACTCCCAGCAAGGACCTGCTGAAAAAACTGTTGGACGCCAGTAAACGGTTTAAGCCCACGGTGATGGAAGATATCCTAGCGGAACTTGAAGAATACGAATACGAATCCGGAGGAGATTTAGTGGAATGGCTCCGGGAACAGATGGATAATCTGGAATATGAGGCCATTCGCGAACGGTTAGAAACATAAATTAAATTTTTGGGGAAGCCTGCTTATGGATGAAACACGCATACATCTCTTTGTGATCAATCCTAAATCTTTTCCCCTGCAAACGGATCGGTCCCGGATCCTTTCGCGGATAGAGGATTATTTTAAAAAAAATCCCGGACCGGAGTATACTATCCATATCTCCCGCTATCCCCGGGATGCGGTCAGTGTCATTAGAAATCAGATCGGGCGGATGGACCCGGACCGGATCCTCCGGGTATATGCCCTGGGGGGGGACGGGATCATCTTTGATTGCCTTAACGGTATCATAGGCGCCCCCAATACGGAATTGGCTCTGATGCCCTATGGGACCGGCAGTGATTTTGTCCGTTCCTTTGGGGACGAGCATTATGAGGAATTCCGCAATATTGAATTACAGATTACTTCCCCGGTGATCCCCACGGATGTGATCCACTGCGGGAACAACTGTGCCCTGAACTTCTGTATGGTGGGCCTGGAAGCGGCTTCGGTGATCAGGACCCTTTCATTGAACCGGCGTTTTGAAAAGCTCCGTTTCCGTTTTTCCGCCCTAAACAGTTTGTTTTACGTTATCGGAGGGGTGCGGGCGGCCTTTGATCAGAGTGTTATCGGTCAACGCTACGAGATAGACGCCGACGGGGAGGATTTAAGCGGCGACTACAGTCTCATCAATATCGCCAACGGCCCCTGTTACGGTTCCGGTAAGTCTCCGGTTATCACCGCCGTACCGGACGATGGAAAGCTGGATATGATTATCGGGCAGAAGGTCAGTTCCCTTCAGGTTCTCAGGTTTATTACCGGTTATTTAAAAGGGCACTACTATAAATATCCCTCGCTCTGTTCCCTGCGGCGGGTAAAGAAAGTATCCATCAGTTCCGAATCCCCCCTCCTGGTCAATCTGGATGGGGAGGCTTTTTTTGATTCGGAACTTACCATAGAAATCATACCGAGGGCTGTGCGGATCGTCACGGTTAATAATTTGGCCTACCGGAGGAGAAGGGAATACCATGAAACAAATCACCCTGCCCCATAGGATCGATGACGTCTTATTTTACCGGCTGGCAAACAGTTTGGCGATTTTTTCCATATTCGTCTTCGGATTTTTTCGCGGTCTGGATTATGTAGCCCAGGGGGCCTACAAAAAATTGGTGGAGATGATCGTCTTTACCTTCATCGCCGTCCTTTGTCTGTTCCTGATGATCTATTTCATAAAAAACATCCGGTGGCTTGCCCTCCTGGCACCCCTGGTGGTGTTTATCTCCTATACGGTGGGCTGCGTGATCATCGGGAGTTTCCGGCATTATTTTATTGTATATGTTGGCCTCTGTGTCCTTGCGGGGGTGTACTTTCAGCCCTGGAGTATGTTGAGATTTATTTTTATCACCAATCTCATCATTTTATGCATAACCTTTTCGGGGACCTTCTTACGAGAAGATACGGGAATCACCCGGATCAGTACCCTCCTCATCGATTGGGTTATGGCCTTGAGCGCTTCCGTATTTATCTATCTGATTGCCGGTTTTACCCGGCAAAAAACCTATGCATCGGTTAAGGCGGAAGGTGCCTTTAGTACCCTCATGGCTACTACCCCCAATCTTATTGCCCTGGTGGATGAACTAAACTGTATCACCTTCATCAGTAAACCCCTGGCGGAATTTGCCCGTATTAAAAATCCCGCCCTGCCCGTGGGGCGGCCCATCCTCGATCTTTTTGGGGATATGAATGTCAAGATGATGATCGCCGAGATCCTGAATAACGGGGGGGCCTATGAGGGTACTAAGGAGATCCTCCGCAATGGGGAGCCCCGGTATTTTAAGATCATTGCCAATAAATTGTCCGGGGAGACCCAGGGTACCTTTATCGATATCACCGATATTACCTCGGTAGTACAGGCAAAGCTGGAAGCGGAAGCGGCCAGCCAGTCCAAAAGCGCCTTTCTGGCAACCATGAGCCATGAGATCCGTACCCCGCTGAACGCGATCATCGGTCTTTCGGAAATTGAGATACAAAAGGATCTTCCTCCGGAGACCCATGAGGATCTGGAAAAAATATACAATTCCGGGTCCGGTCTTTTGGGGATTATCAATGACATCCTGGATATTTCCAAGATCGAGGCGGGCAGTTTTGAACTTATCCCGGTATCATACGATACCCCAAGCCTGATTAACGATACGGTACAGCTTAACATTGTCCGTATTGGTTCCAAGCCTATCAACTTTGAGCTGGATTTGGATGAAACCCTTCCTTCCCAGCTTTATGGAGATGAGCTGCGGGTAAAGCAGATATTAAGCAATATCCTCTCCAATGCCTTTAAATATACCCATGAAGGCAGCGTGATCCTGCGAATCCGGTGGGAAAAACAGGGAGATGACGCTATCCTTTCTTTTACTGTGACGGATACCGGCAAGGGTATAAAAAAAGAAGATCTGGATAAGCTTTTTGTCGAATACAGTCAATTTGATACCAAGGCAAACCGTAAGGTTGAAGGTACCGGTCTGGGGCTTTCCATTACCAAAAGACTTGTCCAGATGATGGGAGGAACCATCAGGGTAGAAAGTGAATACGGCAAGGGTAGTACCTTTATCGTCACCCTGCGGCAGCGGCTCGACAATGAACAGCCCATAGGCAAAGCGGTAGTAGAAAATCTCTGTTCCTTCCGGTTTAGGGATGATAAACGCAGTCGGGGGAAAAATCTTATCCGTTTTTACATGCCCTATGGCCGGGTCCTGGTAGTGGACGATGTGACCACCAATCTGGATGTGGCCCGGGGCCTCATGCTGCCCTATGGACTCACCATAGATTGTGCCGGCAGCGGAAAAGAGGCCATCGCAAAAGTCCGGGACGAAAAGATGCGGTATGACGCGATATTTATGGATCACATGATGCCCGAAATGGATGGCATAGAGGCAACCCGGATTATCCGTAATGAAATCAATACGGAATACGCAAAAAACGTACCTATTATCGCCCTCACCGCCAACGCAATTGTGGGGAACGAGGAAATGTTCCTTTCCAACGGTTTTAATGCCTTTATCTCGAAACCCATCGACATTATGCGGCTGGATACTATCCTCAACCAGTGGGTACGGGACAAACAAACCGAAGAGAGACTGCAACAGGCGGAGATGATGCGGGAAGAAGCCGATGCCGCCGAAATCCTCGAAGCGGAAGAGGAATATACCCCCGTGAATTTTAACGGCTTTACGGTAGAGGAACTGGACGTGGAGGCGGGGATCGCCCGATACGAAGAAAAAAAGATATATCTGAATATCCTTAAGTCTTACCTGTTACATACCCCGGATCTGCTGGATAAACTCCAGGGTCTTTCCCGGGAAAAGCTCCCCGAGTACGCCGTGACCGTCCACGGTATCAAGGGATCGAGTTACGGTATCGTCGCCACCGAGATCGGCCAATGGGCGGAAAAACTGGAACATGCCGCCAAGGCCGGGGACTACGACACGGTGAGCGGGGAAAACGGCGCTTTTATAGAAAGGGTGGAAGCCCTGCTCACCAAGCTCCGGGAATTATTGCAGTCTGCGTTGGAGCAGAGCCCTGAAAAAAAAGAGGCTGCCAGTCCGGACAGCGACCTCCTTAAAAAATTATTGGATGCCAGCAAGCGGTTTAAACCCGCCATAATGGAAGAGGTTTTATCGGAAATTGAACAATGGAAATATGAATCCAACGGAGACCTGGTAATGTGGCTTAGGGAACAATTGGACAATTTGGAATATGATGCCATCCGGGATCGACTGGAAATGCTGCTATCAGAACAGTCGTAACCGGGAGCCCCCAAGCGTTATATATCCTGGGAGCGGTTGTCCTGGACCCGTTTGGCTTTGCCTTCGGATATGGGGAGGCTGCCCGATTCGTGGAGTTCTACCCGGGGATTGATGGTGATGGATGCCTGGAGGGTTTTGCGGATCCTCTCCTTCAGGGCATTAAGGGGACGGGCATCATCCATAAAGATAGTCGGTCCCACCTCGGTTTTTACCGTGATCCGGTCCAGGACCCCTTCTTTTTCGATCACGATAAGGTAATTATTCCCTACTTCCTTGATGGACATGATCACTTCCTCAATTTGGCTGGGGAAGAGGTTTACCCCATTGATAATAAGCATGTCGTCGGTGCGGCCGGTGATGCGGTGGAGCCGCCTATGGGTTCTGCCGCAGGAACAAGGCTCGGGATAAAAGGCGCTGAGATCCCGGGTGCGGTACCGTAAAATGGGGGTGGCTTCCCTGCAGAGGATGGTGAGGACCAATTCCCCGGTTTCCCCCTCCGGTACCGGTTCCAAGGTATCGGGGTTGACAATTTCGGCGATATAGCCGTCCTCCCAAATATGGAGGCCGTTTTTATTTGGGCACTCAAAAGCTACTCCGGGACCGTTCATCTCCGAAAGGCCATAGGAGTTGTATACGTCGATATGCAATAGTTCCTCAATACGACGGCGGGTGTCTTCCGAGTAGGGTTCCGCCCCGGCAAAGGCTTTCCTAAGCTTGATGCTTTCCCGGCTCACCCCTTCTTCCCGCATCTTGGCTTCCACATGGAGGAGAAAACTCGGGGTGGCATGGACCACGGTGGTACCAAAATCCTGCATAAGCCGAAATTGACGGGTAGTATTTCCCGCCCCCGAGGGGATCACCAGCATCCCCACTTCTTCCCCCCCGGCATGGAACCCAAGGCCCCCGGTAAAAAGACCATAGGTAATCATATTCTGGAACACATCGGTTTTATCACATCCCGTCCCGTAGATACACCGGGCCACAAAACCGGTCCATCGGCTTATATCTTCCTTATTAAAATAAATCGTGGTGGGGGTACCGGTGGTGCCGCTTGAGGCATGGAGCCGGATCACCTCTTCCCGGGGGATACTCAGAAACCCGTAGGGAAAGCCGTCCCGTAAATCGTGTTTGGTGGTAAAGGGGATACGGTTAAGATCTTTAAGGCTCTTAATAGCATCTTCACTTTTGATCCCCGCTTCGGTAAGCCGCTTTTTATAAAAGGGGGTCCTCAGGGCATAGGTAACCATGTTTTTAAGCTGCCTAAGCTGCCAGGCTTCCAGATCCGGCCGGGGGAGGGTCTCCATCTTTGGATTCCAGTACTGGTAGGTCATATCAAAAAACTTCCCGTAAAGAAGCGGCATTTCGGCCCAGCCGGAACGCCTGCCGGTTTGCCTCCGCTGTTGCCGGGGCCTTCGCGGCGAATTGAGCGGCAATGGTATTTTCCAAGGTTTCCTCCAAAATAGGAAGGAAGGGTGAGGCCGCCCCCACCATAACCATGTTTACCGCCCTGGCAAGCCCCGCTTCTTTGGCAAGGGCCGCCGCCGCTACTATCCGGTAAAGGGGGAAGGCCATGATAGTTTTGAGGATCTCCTCCACTTCAGGATAATCGGGAATGTTGATGACAGGTTCCGCCGCGGTAACCAAAGCTCCGGTAGGGGCAAGCCAGGGAACATACCGGAGGCTTTCCAATACCTCCATGGAGATAATCAGATCCGCCCCTCCCTGGGGAACCAGGTCCGAAGGGATCATCCCATCGGCAATCCTGAGGTGCGCCAAAACCGCCCCTCCCCGCTGGGCCATACCATGAACCTCGGACTGCCTGACCGAGAGACCTTCGGCAAGTGCCGCTTGGGCGATAATGGCGGCAATAGACAATACCCCCTGTCCGCCAACCCCCGCAAGGATGATATCCTTTTTCATGGATATAGATAATAGCTATTTTCCCCGTTTTATACAAGGAGGTTTTCCCACCAACGCCAACGATACCGTTTAAAAAATCCGGAAAAACTGAGAAAGTTTGTGATATCTTAACTTCATCCAAAGAATTCGTCAGGAGCGGCGGTTTCAAATTTTGGGCAGGGACGCCTCCCCGCAGGGAGGGTTTACCCCGCCTTTTCCTGTTTTTTTCTTATCCGAAAGGCTTCCAGACATTCCCGCCGCAAGATCACCACCGAAAGTCCCTGATACTCAATTTCCGTCTTGAGCCGGGCGGCGTTTTCTTCCAGGAATTGCCTTTTCGCCTCCAGTTCCAGGAGATGTTCCGGCTTAACCCCAAGACCCAGGATCAGGGGGGGCAGGCGGTTTGAGGGGATCATGGTTTCCTGGCAGCCGGTCATGGCCACAATGGAATTATCCAGGATGATCACGGTCATGGGAAGATCCGCGGTTACCGCGTCGATAAGGCCGGTTATTCCCGAATGGAGAAAGGTGGAATCCCCGATGACGGCGATGGCATGGGTTATCCCCGCTTCGGCGGCTCCCTTGGCCATGCCTATGGAGGCCCCCATACAAACGATACTTTCAATGGCCGAATAGGGGGGGGTGGCTCCCAGGGAATAGCAGCCGATGTCGGAGGTGATCGCCACCGACGGAAGCCCTGCCACTGCTTTTTTGATGGTTTCATAACTGTCCCCATGGGGGCAGCCTGCGCAGAGCTGAGGGGGACGCCCCGGAAGCCGCATTAAATCGAAGACTCCGGCCGCTTCGTTCTGCGCTTGGCAGAGCTGGGGGGGACGCCCCGGAAGCCGCGTTAAATCGAAGGCGCCGGAAGCGAGTATAGTGGATCGAGGGGGCAGTCCCAGCGCCTGCCGCACCTTGTCGGGGTCCAATTCCCCGGTACGGGGTACCGTACCGTCAAACCTTCCCGAAACCGCCGTATCCAGGGGCAGGATACCCCGGAGCTTCTCCTCAATAAAGGGCTGGCCCTCCTCGATTACCAGGATCCGTTCCGCCCCGTGACAGAGCTTACGGATCGATTCGACCGGGAGGGGATAGGCAGCGATGTGGATCCGGGCAGGAACCTTTCCCCCCCTAAACTGCACCAAATCCTCAAGATTTTCCTCGTAATAGTTACCCCCCAGGCCGGAGGTGATCACCACGAGGCGCTTATCTTCTCCTTCGTCCTTATTGGCGGTATGGGCCGTTGACCAGGCCAGGAGGTCCTTTTGTTTTTCGATGAGGGAAAGGTAATTCCGCCGGGCATAGGCGGGCAGGAGCATCCACTGGGTCTTGTCTTCCGTCTTGGAAAGGGAATTTTGCCCCCGTCCCGGGGCAAGGGTCACCGCCCCCCTGGCGTGGGAGAGTCTTGTGGTCAGCCGCAGTATCACCGGGATGCGGAACTTTTCGGAAACCTCAAAGGCTTCCCGGGTCATGTCATAGGCTTCCTGCTGGTTTCGGGGTTCCAAGCAGGGGGTCATGGCAAAGGAAGCGTAAAACCGGGAGTCCTGCTCGTTCTGGGAACTGTGCATCCCCGGGTCATCCGCCACGGCGATCACCAAGCCCCCCTTGATCCCCAGGAGGGCGCCGTTTATAAAGGGGTCTGATGCCACGTTGAGCCCCACATGTTTCATGGTGACCATGGAACGGCGGCCCGCGAAGGATACCCCCAGGCCCCCTTCCAGGGCGGTCTTTTCGTTGGTACACCACCGGGCTACGGGCCCCCCGGCCCCGCTTTGGCGGGTTTTATGGTATTCACCGATAAGATACTCCAGGATCTCCGTGGAGGGGGTACCGGGATATCCGTAGGAGGCGCTTACCCCCCCATGGAGCGCCCCCAGGGCAACCGCCTCATCCCCCAGGAGCAAGGTTTGTCTTAGGGAAGTTGAATCGATCATGGAAGACTCCCATATTCCCATTCAAGCACATTTGACATATATACCCCCGTAAACATGATATTCCGTCCTTTAAATTCCCTCAAAGACCTTATCCAAAAACTGCTTCTCCGGAGGGGAGGTAAAGCGGGAAACCAGGGGAACCACGATAAAGGGAACCACGATGGCAAAGGATGCGGCCAGCGGAGAACGGGCGGATCCCAAAACAAAAAAGAGAACTATTTCGGTAACCAGTCCGGTAATCAGGCCCGCGTAAGCCCCGGCTTTGGTAATCCTCCGGTGGTAGAGCCCCAGGATATAGGGGGCGGCAAAGGCGCCGGAAACAACCCCCCAGCTTAAGGACATAAGGGTAACGATAAATCCTATTTGAAACCGGGAAATAAAATAGGACACGATGATAAACAGGGCCGAAAGGAGGCGCATCATTGCCACGGACCGGTCTTTACCGGTTTTGCTATCCACCTGAGAAGGGTAGAGGTCTATGGCCACCGAAGAAGAAGACACCAGTACCAGGGACGACAGGGTGGACATGGAAGCGGAAAGCACCAGGAGCAGGATCAGGGCCAGAAGCAATTGGAGGTTTCCGATAAACTGATTAGTCAGCAGGGTGGGGATAATGGAGTCGTAGAGGATCCCGGCTTCGTTTTGGGGAACCGTGGTTAGGTCAAAGAATACATGGGCATAGGCGCCGGTTAAATAGGCGGCGATACCGATCATGAGGGCAAAAACTGTGGTCACCACCGCAGCCCGGGGGATCACCGCCTCATTTTTGATGGCGTAGAACTTCTGGGTCATCTGGGGGAGCCCCCAGGTACCAAAACTGGTCATAAATACCAGGGAGACAATGGTCAGCGCCGAGGGCTGCCGTTCCGGGGGGACGTGGACAGGATAATTTTCCGCTACTTTCCTGATCATCTCCAAGATGCCCCCGCCTTGCCCAGAGAGTACGAGGATCATGGCGGCGGCACCGAAAAACATGATGATCCCCTGGATAAAATCGGTAATGGCAATGGCAAAGTACCCGCCCAGAATGAGGTATACCCCGGTAAAGGCGATCATGATAAGGAGGGCGAGATCATAGGGAATATGGAAAACCGCCTCAAAAAGGTGCCCCAGGCCCTTAAAGACCGAAGCGGAATAGGGAAGCAGGAAAAAAAAGATCACCGAAGCCGCCACGGGTTTTAGGTGCTTTGCCCCATACCGTTTCTGAAGGAATTCCGGCATGGTCATGGCGTCCAGGTTCTGGGTCATCCGCCGGGTTCTCCGGGCCAAAACCACCCAGGCCGCGCAGGCGCCGATAAGGGCGTTTCCCAGGGCGATCCATAGGGCATTGAGGCCGAACTGCCAGCCCTGGGCCCCGGCAAAACCGATAAAGATCACCGCGGAAAAATACGAAGTTCCATAGGCTACCGCGGAAACCCAGGGACCCATGGTCCTGCCCCCAAGGAAAAAATCTCCCAGGGTTTTGGTTTTCCGCATCCCCCATATGCCAATCCCCGTCATCAGGGCTAAAAATACCACTAAAAAAACAATGCCTATACTAACCATGGTATCTTCCTTATGGTTTATGGTATCAACTTTGCGGAATTTATACCAGTATACCGGGATAGGACGGTTCGATCCATGGTTGTTCCCCTGTCCGCGCTCCAAAGATCGGTGTATAGAGGAGGTAAAAGCGGGGTTAACGGGAAGATTATGGAATTTGTTTCCAAAAAAGCCCTCGGTATGTTATATTTGAAACATATGAAAATCGTCATGTTTACCGATGCCTATTGGCCCCGGGTTAATGGTGTTACCGTATCGGTGGATTCTTTTTCCCATGCCCTGCTGCGTTCCGGCCACGAGGTGTTGATCGTTTGTTCCTTTTATCCCGGCCCAACTTCGGTGGAGCGGCTCGCCTCGGAATCGGAGCATGAACAAAATAATAGGGAGCATACGAGCAGAGAGCCCCTGGTAATACGGGTCCCTTCCATGCCTCTGTTTCTTTCTAAGGAAGACCGGATGGCAAAAATACATAAGTGGTTTTGGGTATCCAAACAGATCGACCTCTTTGGTCCGGACGTACTCCATATTAATTCTGAATTTGTGATTGCCGAATTCGGGTTTCAATATGCAAAACGGAATAACCTTCCCGCGGTATACACTTTCCATACCCTCTGGGAAGATTACGCGGCAAATTATTTCCCCATGGTTCCGGTATTTTTTCTTAAGCTTTTTGCCCGCCGTTATCTTAAATATGTAATCAACAAAGCCTATTTGATTATCGTCCCCACCCTTCAAATTCAGGAGGTCGTTAAAAGATATAATATAAAAAAACAGATCTACCTTTTGCCCACGGGAATCGATCCCCGCATCTTTGAGCACGAAGCCTCGGAAATAGACCGTTTTAGAGACATTATGGAAAAAAAATATCCCAGCCTCACGGGGAAACGGATATTGTTATTCGCCGGGCGGATCGCCAAAGAAAAAAACCTGGATTTTTTGTTGTCCTTGGTTCCCCGGATTCGGGAAAAGCACCCGGAAACGGTTTTTTTGTTCGTCGGTAACGGTCCGGATCTGGTTTATTTCCAAAAGGAATGTGAGGAAAAGAGTATTGAGGAGCACTGTATCTTTACCGGATATTTGACCCGGTATGATCTGGCCTTAACCTATGCTATTTCCAGTATCTTTGTTTTTCCTTCGTTAACGGAGACCCAGGGCTTGGTAACCATCGAGGCCATGTTGTCCGGTACGCCGGTGGTGGCCATCGGTGAAATGGGTACCATCATGGTGATGGGCGGGAACAACGGGGGCTTTATGGTAAAAAACGATCCCGATGAATTTACCGGACGGGTTTTTGACCTGCTGGAAGATCAGGACCTCTATCAACGAAAGCGCGCCGAGGCGAAGATCCATGCCCGGGCCTGGACCATTGATTCCTTAACGGAAAAACTGGTACAAATATACCGGGATGCCATTAAAAGTTTCCCCCAAAAACATCGGTAGGGGTCGTATTCATGGAATCCTTTGCCTCTCTGGGAATAAGTCCCGGTTTTATCGAAAAACTCGCGGAAAGGAATATTCGGGAACCTACCCCTATCCAGAAGCTGGTTGTTCCCTCCCTTTTAGCGGGTAAAAATGTGTTCTTCTGTTCCGCCACAGGAACGGGTAAAACCTTTGCATACCTTCTTCCCCTGTTCCAAACCCTTTTCGGTTCCGTCATGGCGGGGCCGGGGGATGATCCCGGTATTGGGGGAAGGGGAACGGAACTCCTCATCCTCGCCCCTACCTTGGAATTATGTTCCCAAATAAAAAAAGAGGCGGATTTTCTCCTGGAAGGGCAAGATCGGCGGATCAAGGTGAACCTGGTCATCGGTTCCGCCAACCTGGAACGGCAGATTGGGTCCCTTAAAAAGGACCGGCCCCGGGTAATCGTCGGTAACCCCGGCCGCCTGGTACTCCTGACCCGGATGAAAAAGCTTAAATTGGGGAGCCTTAGGGCTTTGGTTTTGGATGAAGGAGACCGGCTTTTTGCGGAGGAGCTTGCCGCCGATACCCGGGAATTGCTGGGCCTTATAAACCGGGATCGGCAGCTTACCGCCTGTTCGGCTACCCTCTCTCCCAAAATCCGGGACCTGCTGTTACCCTTTATGGAGGGGGAGGCTCTTTTTGTGGAAACCGGGGAAGAGGGAATCCTCCGGGACCGGATAGAACATTGGGCTTTTTTCTGTGAGGAACGGCGGAAGATCCAAAACCTCCGTTCTTTGCTCGGGGCGGTGAAACCCAAAAAGGCCCTGGTTTTTTCTGCCCGGGGCGGACAGCCGGGAAATATTGTTTCCCAACTCCAGTATCATCACATCCCCGCGGCGGGTCTTTACGGGGACATGGATAAAAAAAACCGAAAAGAAGCCATCGACGGCTTCCGGTCCGGAAAAATTACGGTCCTGGTTTCCAGTGACCTTGCCGCCCGGGGCCTGGACATTCCGGGCATTACCCATGTGATCGCCCTGGACGTCCCCGCCGAAGGGGGCCCCTATATCCACCGGGCGGGCCGTACCGGCCGGGCCGGCAACCGGGGGATCATGATCACCATCGGGAACGAGGATGAGATGCGCCGTTTGGCCCGGCTGGAAAAAAAACTGGGGATTACCATTTATCCCAAGGTACTTTATCGGGGACAGATATGCCTTCCCGAAACCTTCGAGGAGGAAACACCTTCCAAAATCCTTCTCCCCCCGGGTCCCGCTCAGAAGGTTCTGGAATAGGAGAGGGAGAGGGCGGTTTCAAGGCCGAATTCCGGGGCGGTCCTTTCCTGGTGGCGGCGATCAAAAACCATGGAGAGCCCGGCATAAAACTTCAGGCTGAACCCGGGGAGAAATTGCCATAGCATTTCCCCCTGGGCGGTAAAAACATTTTCGGGCCTTCCCGTGGGGCTTACTTCATTAAAACTATCCTTCCCTTGGGACCAGTCCCACTGGATGGTATGCTCCCCCATACGGATAAAGGAGAGGCCCAGGGCAAACTCCCAGGGTTCCCGTAAAAAATCCGCCCCCAGGGCGATCAGCATGGTATCCCTGCCCTGGGGATGACCGATCCACCGATAGCGGAGATCCTTATTCCCCAGCTCTGGAAGCCGGCGCATGGAGATAAAGCTGGCAAAGGGACTGGACAGGACATACAGATAGGGATCGGTATAGACCAATTCCCCGTAAAAAGAAGCCCCCCAGGACTTAAATCCGGGGGTATACTCCAGGCCTGCCAAATATCCCAGGCCATTCGGAGGCTGGGTATCGGGCCACCGGTTTTTTTCATAGGAAGTGGAAAATTCGTTCATCACCAACTGGCCGTAGAGGGCCAGAGCCGGTAGAACAGCCCATTCAAGATCAACCGAAAACAGGGAGCCCACCAGGGAACCCTCCCCGGTATCTCCCCGGGGACCCGTCCCATGCCAGGCTTCGTAATCATTCCAGGCAAAAAAGGAATGGAAAAGACCCAGGGGGGTAAAAAACCGCAGTTCCGGAGGTGAATTGCCTGCCATGATCCCCTCGGTAAAACCCAGAGAAATACGGCGGAAAAAACGCATGTCTATACGGTGCAGATAGAGATACCGCTGGGTGGTTTGGGTAAGTTCCCCGGAAGAGGCCGGGCCGAATCCCGGGGCGAACAGGGTATCGGTGGCAAGGGGTAATTGGCTTATCAAAAACGAATACTTAAAATAAGGGGAAAAAAAGGAAATTCTACCGAAATCGTAAAAATCCGGGGTATCCGAAAGGGCAAGATTCCCGGTTTTACCCGATCCAAAGGAAAGGCGGTCCCGGCCTATTTGAAAACTCCACCAGGGGCCCGCGGCGGCGACAAAGGCCCGGAGGGGCAGGTTGAGATCCACCCGCTCCGGAAGATAGGGAAGGTTGGTGTTCCACAGGACCCCTTCATCCTCATAGGAGGAAGGTTCCGAAGTCAGCATCGGTTCGGCGTTGAGAAGCAGATGATCGGTAAAAAATAAATTCACCGGAATTTTCAGAAAGGCCGGGCTGTCATAGATCCCCCGGATCCATGATACCTCCTTATTAGTCCTCAGCCGGACCTCCGGGGCGGTCTGTACCCCAAGGGACAGGTTGAAGATCCCCCGGGGGAGCAGTAATTTTGGATTGAGGGCTTCCATAATCCGGTTATAGGCGGCCCGGGCAGGATCGGAAAGGGTGTCCGGGTTTAGGTCTTGCAATATTTCCCGGATTTCGTATCCCGAAAAGGGCGGGGTAAAGGAAGTAAAACTTATGCCCCCTTCCCTAAGCAGAAACCGGAGCTCATCCAAAAGGGGGTCTCCCGGGGAGATCATTACCATGGGTTCGGCATAAAGCCGGAGAACCATAAAAAAGAGGACCAGGGGACTCAAACGCGGGAAAATGATCCGTTTTAAAAGGGTCCGGAATAAGGGAATCATGAGCGGCCTATAGTGTATCAGGTTTAATTCTGTGATACAATCCGGCTCATGGCAAGGCAAACCTATGGCAGGACCCCCTGGGGGAAATGGTTTATCGATGTTCTGGATAGCTATCAGATGGGAGCCCGGTTGGACCGGGGGAGGACTTACGCCAATACGGGCAAGGTTCTTTCCCTGGAAATCAAGGACGGAAAGGTAACGGCCAAGGTAAAGGGGAATTACCGGCCCTTCTACAAGGTGGAGATTTCCTTTCCCCCCCTTGAGGAGGGGGAAAGGATTTTTAAATTAATAGAGGAAGACCCCTCCCTGCTTGCCCGGATTGCCGCGGGAGAACTCCCTGAATCCTTTCTGCTTAAGCTCAAAAAGGAAGGGATACATCTTATTCCCAAACGCTGGAGGGAGATGAAACGGTCCTGTAATTGCCCGGATTATGGGGACCCTTGTAAACATATGGCGGCGTTGTACTATATTATTGCCCGGGAAATCGACGCCGATCCCCAGACGCTTTTCCGCCTCCGGGGGATAGATCTCCGGAAGGTTGCGGACCGGTACGGCCTCTCCCTTGGGGACCGGGGCGGCCGGGAATTGTCCCCGCCCTTTACCGTGGATATCGGTAAGGATGAAAGGGAAATCCCCCCTGATCCTCCGGAATTTCCCGAAATCCCCCACTGTACGGACCTGATCCTCTCCCTCCTGCCCCCGACGTCTGCCTTTAGTGAGGGGGATTTTTCCTTGGTTTTGGCGGAATTCTATCACCGGGCCGCCCGGTACCTCCCCTGGGAGGAAGCCGGCGATCTTGATGCCGAGGAGCACCGGTTTTCCCGATCCCACTGGACCCTGGAATGTGCCGATGCACGGCCCGGGGCGGCTTTGGTTTTGATCCGGCAAAGTCCCTCAGGCGAACAGGAACGGTATTCGGTCTACGAGGCCTTTACCCGGTTTCGGTCCTTTTCATCCGAAGATGGTACTTCCTCCTATACCTTCCTCTACTACGTGTTCAAATTCCTCAATCTTCTCTGTTCCACCGGGGCTTTTATTCCCTGCCCGCTGCTGGAGGGGGAAGACCTGCGTATCATCTGGCTCCCCTACGACCGGCTTCCCCTGATCCGGGATAGCCTGGATACCCTGGCCCGGTATGAGGACCGGCTGCTCTCCCTGAAACCGGAACGGAAGAAACCGCTGAAACCGGCCAAGTCCGGTTCAAAACTTCCCCCCAAAGCCGCCTCCGGCAGGGTAAAACCATCCTATGCCGGCGGCAGAAGCGTGGTGGATCTTATCTCCTCGGCCCTGCTTACCGAATGGGTATGGCGGCTTTATTTTTCCCGGGTAACGGGGACCCCGGCGGGAAATAAGTATCTTCGGGAACTACTGGATCTTTTTTTTCAGGGCGGGGTCCTGGATGTGGCTTCTCCGGCATTACGGAGTATGCCCCTGGCTATAGCCAACTGGCTTTCGGTTCTCAGGATGGATTTTTCCGCCTTCCGGTATCAATTTACCCTCAAATCCGGTCCGGAAAAACAGCCTTCCCGGGACATTCCCCCCAAGGATTATAAAAGTCCGGATTTTATCCTCTCCATGGAGGTTCTTTTGGAAGGGGAGGGGGGGATGGAAAAAGCCTCCCTCAAGGATGCGGTCAAAAAAACCGGATCCATCGAGGTCCTCCGGGCCCCTACGGCCCTTTCCAACTACCTCCCGGAACTGTCTACCCTTTCCACCCGTAATACGGTGAGGCTTGGGGAAGACCGGCTCGCGGATTTTCTGGACAACGCCGCCCCTCTGCTTTCCCGGCTGGGGATCGCCGTGGTGTTCCCCAAAAACCTCCATCGAGAATTAAAACCCCGGCTGGTCCTCCGGGGGGAGGTAAAACAGGCCGGTTCCCTGGTGAGTTACCTCAGTCTGGATAAGCTTCTGGACTGGCAGTGGCAGGTGGCCATCGGCGACGAGGTCCTCAGCGCGGCGGAATTTCAGGCCCTGGTAAAACAAAAAAAGACCGTGGTTAAATTCCGGGATAAATTTATCCGCCTGGACCCGGCGGAACTGGCCCGGCTCCTCAAAAGCGCTCAAACCAGGGAACCCACGGTTAATGATTTTCTCAAGGCCCATTTTTCCGGGGACAGCATCCTCTCCTTTGACGCGGAGGAGATCATCAAAAATCTCTTTGAAGAACGTTCCTTCCCCATACCCGGTGACCTCCGGGCTCAACTGCGGGAGTACCAGGAGCGGGGATACCGGTGGATATGTTCCCTCCTCCTTTCCGGGTTCGGCTGTATTCTGGCGGATGATATGGGGCTGGGAAAAACCATTCAGTCCATCGCGGTCATCCTCCGGCTTAAAGCGGAGGGACTTTTGGGGGAGGGCTGTCTTATCGTAGCCCCTGCGGCACTTCTGGAAAACTGGGAACGGGAGCTGGGCCGCTTCGCCCCCTCCCTGACCGTTGTCCGTTACCACGGCAGCCGCCGTACCCTGGCAGGGAACAGGGAGGTGTTTCTCACCACCTACCAGACCGCGGTCCGGGACAGCGAAAAACTCATCCACCGGCCCTTTTCTATCCTCATCGCCGATGAGGCTCACCTGATGAAAAACGCCGAAACCCGGGGCTCCAAAACCCTCAAGCAGTTCCGGTCCCGGTACCGTCTCGCCCTTTCGGGAACCCCCGTGGAGAACCGCCTGGAAGATATGCGTTCCCTTTTCGATTTTATTCTCCCGGGCTACCTGGGGACCCAGGCCGAATTCAAGGAAACCTATAGAACCCCCATTGAGGTAATGCGGCAAAAGGACCCGGCCGAAGCCCTCCGGCGGATCACCGCCCCCTTCCTCCTCAGGCGGCTTAAAACCGACAAGAGGATTATCTCGGATCTGCCGGATAAGGTGAGTATCAATGAATACGCGGTCCTGGAAAAGGGGCAAGCCGCCCTCTACGAGAGTATCGTGGCGGCCACCATGGAAAAGTCGGAAAAGCTGGAGGATCCCCGGGAACGCCGGGCCCTGGTATTGGCCCTCCTCACCAGTCTCAAGCAGGTCTGTGATCATCCCCGGGTATACGACAAGGAAAGTCCCCCCCGATCAAACCTCTCGGGCAAGGCTTGTCTTTTGGTGACCCTGCTCCAGGAGATCCTGGCCAACCGGGAAAAGGTGCTGGTTTTTAGTCAATATGTGGAAGCCCTCTCCTGCCTGGAGACCATCATCCAAAAAGAACTGGACGAAACAGTCCTGGTCTACCACGGCGGCCTCAGCCAAACCCGGCGGAGCGAAGTGCTGAACCGCTTCCAGACAGATCCCGCCGAACGGATCCTCCTCGTAAGCCTTAAAGCCGGGGGACTGGGTCTCAACCTTACCGCCGCCAGCCGGGTTATCCACTACGATCTCTGGTACAACCCCGCGGTGGAAAACCAGGCCACCGACCGGGCTTTCCGTATCGGCCAGACCCAGAAGGTTTTTGTCCACCGGTTCATCACCAAAAACAGCTTTGAGGAAAAAATCGACGCCATGCTCACCAGTAAGCGGGAACTGGCGGATATGACGGTTTCCTCCGGGGAATCCTGGCTTGCCCGAATGAGCCATGAGGAACTTCGGGCCCTTTTTGCCCGATGAGGTTGAAAATCCGCCGGTCCGGCAGGATCAAGGAACCTATAGGTAGGGGTCCTTTTGTATCATCCTTCACTGTCAAAAACGGTTTTTCCCAGGGAAGAGGTGCTGCCGTCCAGGGAAGAACGGTATTTTTTTAGGGCATCCTTTTCCCGGGCAAGTTCGGTAAAGGTGTAGACCGGATTTCCCCGGTTATCCAACGTTACATCGGGAACCGCATAGGAGCCCAGTTCCTTGATGATTTTGTCCGCCGCGGCAGCCAAGTTCCGGGGACGGCATTCGGGAATATCCGGGGGCAGATCCCCGGCTTTTACTTCCCGGGGATTTTCCCAGATCCGGCCATAACCTATCTTCCGCATATTTTCAAATTTGACCGCCTCGTTTTCCTCCCGCAGCCTCAGATAGCGGAGGCCGGGGATGAGCCAAAAGAGGAGGGAGAAAATCAGGGGAACCAGCCCCAAACCAATGGTGATGAAGGGCAGGGGATCGGAAAAAAGTCCGGAAAAAAGCATATGGGTCACGGCGAAGGGATATAAACCGGCACCTATGGGCGTTTGGGACGTCAGGCCGCCAATATTCATGGCATTGAAAAAAAAGTACGTCCCAAAGGCCAAATTTACCCCGTTGATCACGCCGAACCAGACATTCATATTTTTTTTATTGGAGGAAAAGGATTTTAAACGTTTGATAATCGCCGATAGGCCGGTAAAGGAACGATCCTGACTGTCCGCCCGGAGCAGCAGGGGGTCAAAACGGTATACCACGGTTCCTTCCTCGGTTGCTTCCGGAAGGCCGCCAAACTCGGCGCAGCAGGAGAGGATCGCCGGGTCCGCTTTTTCCGGGGGAAGTCCCGTAAGGGTCATAAACTCGGGCAGGGAAATTACCCCCCCGTGGGCCTGGATATAGGCGATGACAGACCGTTTTTCCCGGGAAGCCCAATCCCCATTGGGATCCTCATCGCCGAATACGAAGGAAAAAATAGCCTTATAAAGGGGTCTGCCCTTGGGCTTTGCCCGCCGGTTTTCGTAATACCTTCCGTCCAGAGACTTGGTTAATTCCGAATAAAACCATATCCGGATGATCAGGTTAAAAATTTGGGAGGTAAAGTACATCCCCCCCAAACCATTTCCCCGATGGGAAGAACGGTTATTGGAATTGGAAGAACTACCGGCCACGGAAATAACCAGGGATGCCAGGGCAATGAGCATAAAAAGGACAAAATACCCCACGAGCATTCCCATGATCCACACCTTAAAGATCCAGGTACCGGCAATTAGCATCCCCTTTTTTATTTTTTCCATCGTCCTGGACAGATTCCGGCGAAAACCATGATATTTACTGACAAACCCATGGGGGAACGAGTAGAGAATTTCACCGGATTCGGTAACCTGTAACCGGGCCCGGTATTCATCCGCCGCAACCCCTACCAGTTCCCGGACCGAATCCAGGGGCAGGGCTGTTTTTGCGGTAATGTCCGCGATGGTAGCGCCCTTCCGCTGATTCTTGAAGGCCTCCAATACCTTCCGGTATGCTTCATTATTTTTTATTTGATCCACCCTTCCCACTATACAATCCCTTCTGACCGCGTTTTTTCCGGTTCCGTATGGTATTTTTCCAGAATTGACGCAATGGTAATATTTCTAAAATAATTATTTACCAAATCGGTTACATCTTGCCATATAAAATGGGTAAGACAATAGCCGATTCTTTCACAGTCATCCCGGCTTTTATCGCAGTTAGTGAGGTTCAGCTCTTCACCGGCGGCATCCAGAATAGCCTTGATGGTCAACTTGTCCAGGGGCTGGGCAAAACAGAAGCCGCCGCCGGGGCCCCGTACGGAGGTAACAATCCCCGCCTTTCGTAGCCTAAAAAAAATTTGTTCCAAAAATACGGACGAAATATTCTCCTGCTCAGACAAGTTGTTGATAGATACCGGGGAACCGTCTTTTCCGAGCCGCGCTAAGGCCAAAGATGCCCGAAGCGCATACCGGCCTCGAGTGGTAATCCTCATTGAACCCCCCTTTTGCTTGAGCCGTTTTCAAACTACGGGTACCTAAGCAGCCCCGATAATCGGGATTTTTGCACGAAGGTGTGCCAAAGACACCCTGGGTAGATAACCCCGTAGCACGATTAGGCCGGTTTCAAAACCCAGGTGGTGGAATCGCTCCGGGAAAAGCGGTCTAAAGCCCGATTTTTCCGCTAAATTTAAAGAAGCGGTTCCAAAAACCGAAATTTTGAAATGACTTTTTATGATAATATATTTTTTAATAAATGTAAAATACCAAATGAAAAAAAGCGAGAAAATACGGGTTATTTTAACGCAATCCCCGGAAAAAAGGGGATTTCAGTCCCCCATTTCCGGTAATCCCGGGGTGAACGGCCCATCCCCGGGGTATGGACCCTTCGCAACGAATCAATCCCTTGGCTCGGTTAGTTTGGGGACGGCTCATTTTTTATCGCTTTATCCTGTTCCCAAGGCCTTTTACCGTTGACAGATTCTTGGCCTCCGTAGTATTCTACATATTATCAAAAGAGATTGTTTGCGAACCAAGGGGTTTGAAACATGGTTCAAATTCCTGATTTTTTTCGGGAATCATTGATAAGCGCCTAATGCGGTAAGGAGAATAATTATGGCTCAGGCCAGTAAAAATGCCCGTACATCCAGCTCGACCCAGAAATTCTTTTGTTCCTGTGGTGGTGAAGTCAAAATGAAAACCCTTTTTGAGGCGGGAAAGGTAAAAAACATCGCTGAATGTGAAAAATGCAAGCGTACCGAACGGCGGCCTTCTGATTTCAAATAAAATTCCCCGTCTTTGTAGGCGAGGTGTCTGGGTTTTGTAAGGGTTGTGTTTTTTTAAATTAAGAGAATCTTAACGGGTTTTAGCCTGTATAACCTTAGCGATAAGGGTAAGAAAAATTTTGTATTTTGGGGGTTTTCCTTTGGCAGGTAAAAGTAGTTCCGCTGAAAAACGTCATCGGCAGAGTGAAGAGCGCCGTCTTCGAAACAAGGCGGTAAAGAGTTCCGTTCGGACCAGTGCAAAAAAATTTGTACTTCTGACCAGAAAAAAAGAAATCGGCGAGGCGGAGGCGGCTCTTAAGGACATGATAAAAAAGATAGATACCGCCGCCAGGAAGGGTATTATAAAAAAGAATACGGCTGCCCGAAAAAAGTCACGGATGCAGCGCCTGTATAATTCCCTTAAAGAAGCCCAATAAATACGGTCAGGACCGGTAGAAATAAGACCCTCCAAACATGGCGGGTCTTATTTTAGAATAAGGATATATGGTGGAAAAAAAGGTAACCAAAGCTGATATTATAGACTCCTTATATGAAAAAACCGGTATGAATCGCAAAGAAATTCGTGTACTTATTGACTTTTTTATTGATGATATAAAAGAAGCCCTGGTCAAAGGGCGAATCATAGAATTGCGGGGATTCGGAACCTTCGAGATCCGGGTCAGAAAAGGCCGGCAAAAGGCACGGAATCCCAAGACCGGCGAAATGGTTTCAGTTACTTCACATGGAATTGCCGCATTTAGACCGGGCCGGGAATTAAAACAGACGGTATGGAATTTGGCGGAATTGTCCCATACAAATGGCAGTGATACATGACCTTGTTTAGAGGCCGAAAGGGATGGAGCCGCTTCCTGCTCTACCTTTTTGCCGTATTAATCGCTTCCCTATTATTTGCCGCTTCTTTTCCCAATTTATTGGTCAGTCAGGGTATACCCCTGCTTGCCTGGATTGCCTATATACCCTTGTTTTGGCTTTTATATCAGGTTAATGTAGGCGCATCCGTGTTTTGGGGGGCCCTCTACGGATATGCGGCTTACGGTTTATTTAATTATTGGTTAAGTGTTTTTCATCCCCTGGCAGGGCTCATCGTGGGGCTTATTTACCTCGTTTTTTTCGCGGTCCTTTTTCCCCTGCTCAAGGCGGCGTCCCTTCTGTTCCCCCGGCGGGGTTATATCGTGCAGTGGCTCATCTGGATAGCCTATGAGTACCTCCGTACCCAGGGTTTCCTCGGATACCCCTACGGAATAACCGGATATTCCCAATGGACCCAGCTTCCCGTGATCCAAATCGCCGATATCTTCGGAGTATGGGGGGTTTCCGCCCTGGTGATTTTCCCATCGGTCTATCTGGCCGCCGCACTGAAAGATTTTTTGTCCCCTAAAGGGGAGGGAGGAAATCCAACAGGAGGTTTGGCCCTTCTAAAGGGGTTTATCCGTCGGGAACCGGTAGCCCTGGTTATATGGCTTGTGGCCATGGCCGCCGCTTTGAACTATGGGTTTGTCTCTCCGGTGGATTATCGGGATGCCCCCACCGCCCGGATCGCCCTGATTCAGCATAATACCGACCCCTGGCGGGGCGATATGGAAGACTACCGGCAGAATTTTCGGGTTTTAAGGCGCCTTTCTCAAGAGGCCCTGGCATCGTCTAAGCCGGATCTGGTAGTATGGTCTGAAACGGCTTTTGTCCCCCGGATTTACTGGCACGAGACCTACCGGGATGATCAGGAATCCTATGCCCTGGTTAAGGAACTTTTGGATTACCTTAAAATTCAGGAGGTGCCCTTTGTTATCGGGAACGACGATGCCCGGCTGGAGGTAAATGATAAAGGCCAATGGGAGCGGGTGGACTATAATGCGGTGATGCTTTTTAACCGGGGGGAAATAGCCGGTTTGTACCGTAAACTCCACCTGGTCCCTTTTACGGAGTATTTTCCCTATGAAAAGCAGCTCCCCTGGGTGTATAATGCGCTCAAGAATGCGGATACCCATTTCTGGAAAACAGGCAAGGAGGCTACGGTTTTTTCGATAAACGGCCTTAAATTTTCCAGTCCCATCTGTTTTGAGGATACCTTTGGGTACCTGTCCCGGGAATTTGTAAAAAACGGAGCGGAGTTTATCGTGAACCTCTCCAATGACGCCTGGTCCAAGAGTCTTCCCGCCCAGATGCAGCATCTGTCCATGGCGGTATTCCGGGCGGTGGAAAACCGTTGTTCCATGGTTCGATCCACCGCGTCGGGCCAAACCTGCGGAATAGACCCCAACGGCAGGATCCTCGCCATGGCGGAACCCTTTGCCGAAGTTCAACTTACCGTGGAGATTCCCGTGGTAAAATCGGATTCGTTATATACCAGATATGGGGATTTTTTCCCTCGAATTTGTACCGCCGCCGCTTTTCTTGTATTGATAGCAGGCTTGGGAGGACATATAATAAAAATGCGAAAAGGAAGGAAGCAATGAATACCCGCAAAAAAATACTCATTGTGGATGATGAGCAGATAAATCTTGAATTCTTTGAGGTGATGCTTTCTAAACTCGGATTTATCGTGGAGAAAGCTTCCGATGGGGTGGAAGCCCTGGAGAAGGTTAAGCGGTTTTATCCTGATCTGATCTTGCTTGATAATATTATGCCCCGGATGTCCGGATGGGAGGTCACCAAAACCTTAAAAAACGACCCGAAATTCCGGGAAATTCCCATTATCATGTTTTCAGCTCTGGATGATGTTAAGGATAAGGTGGAGGGGTTTGCCCTGGGGATAGATGATTATATCACCAAACCCTATAATTTTTCCGAAGTCCTCGCCCGGATCCGGGCGGTACTGCGGAACCGGGAACTTTTTGGGCAGATTGTGGTCCGGGAATCCCGGTTAAACCTGGCGGAGGAATTCAGTCTATCCATAAAAAAAGACGTGGCGGATTTTGTTAAAAGCATGGATGAGTTAGATGCGGTTATTACCCAAGTTTCCCGGACCGAAGAAGTTATCGATCAAAACACCCTGCCCCGGCTTTTGGCGGTAATCAGGGAAAAGTCAAAGGTGGTCCGGAAGCATATTGCCGGATTGGATGCCCGTATTGAACGAACCATAGCGGAATGGGAAGGGTTAAAGAAAAACGAAATTGGACTTCAAGTCCTGGAGAATCAGATCCGGGGTTCCCTGCGGGAGGAGTAAGAAGCACATGGATGGCAAAAAAAACGCCGGTTCTCCCATGGTGATCTTTGGAAATACTACAAATTTTAGCGGTTTTTTACGATTTAAGGAAACCTTATGTATCCAGGGTAAATTTAAGGGAACCATAGAAGCTACCGGGGCCCTTATCGTGGATAAAGGGGCCGTGGTTGAGGCGGATCATATTTCCGTTACCTCCTTGATTGTTTATGGGACCGTGGTGGGGACGGTGAATGCCATGGATAAGGTAGATATGTTTCCCGGTGCGGAGGTTCGGGGGGATGTCAGTGCCGCCCGGTTGCGGATCGCCGATGGGGTGCTTTTTGAAGGTCATTGCGGTATGACCGGGATTGAGAAGGATGTGGAGATTTTTTCCCGGCCCACCGAGGAGATAAAGGCGGAATTGCAGAGGGGTGATGGCGAGAATTGAAGCCCTGGAACTTATCGAAAAATTATCCTCCGCATCCCTTTCGGTAGTCCTTGCCGAATCTTGTACCGCCGGACTGGCGGCGGACCTGATCGTCCAGGTTCCCGGGGCTTCCCGGGTGTTTTGGGGTTCCTTCGTTTGTTACTCCATAGCGGCGAAACAACGGATGCTGGGGGTGGACCACGAACTTATTCTGCGGCATGGGGTGGTAAGCGAGGAAACGGCCTGTGCCATGGCCGAGGGGGCTCTGGCGCGGAGCGGAGCGGATTTAGCGGCGGGGGTTACGGGGCTTGCGGGCCCCGGTGGTGACGGTTCCGTACCGGCGGGTACGGTATGGATAGGAGTAGCGGGCCGGGGAGGTAAAAGCCGGGGTTTGGTATTCCATTATACTGGTTCCCGAAATGAGGTTCGTTTGGCCGCGGCCCTGGACACCCTCAGGGAATTGATCCGGAATATTCATAAGATTTAAAGGAAGTTCCGGAAACCTCGGCCAGGTTTTCAGAAGTTTCCTTAAAGAATATCTTGACATGAAAGGATGGAACATATACATTTAAAGAAATTAAGTAGTTGAAAAATTTATTTTTCAATAATTGGGTTGATGTATTGTTACTTAGACAGGCAGTCCTTTCAGTTAAGAAAATAATCTAACAGGAAACGAACCCGTTGAAGATACGTGGTATATGGTATCTCATTTTTTCTCGTTCTGAAAAATCGGGAATGTAAAATATAGAAACGGAGTTTATCCATGGCAATCGTAAGAAAGCGTCGAAATTCAAAAAATATAGAGACCGACGAATCGAACAATTTTGGACAAGGGGAATTGGCTATGAGTAATTCCTATGGCGGCGCAGAAGAACCGTCGCTGCCGCTTAACCTGAATAACGCGACGGAGTTTGAAGCGGATCGTCCGGCGGAGACGGGGGATGCGGGATCCCCGGAACAAAACCGCCCGGTGGATTATGGTGAAGGAGAATTTTCAGGCGTTGAAGATTCAGGGGATGACTATTCCGGGGAGAAACCCAACGGAAAAGCGGTGATTGTTCGGGCAAGGCCTAAACGGGTCGGTTCCCACCGGGAGAGCCGGGGCAAAAGCGGTTTCCGGAGTTCTCAGGCGATCGTGACGCCCCAGCCGGTCACTGCCCCGGTTCCGCCTCCGGGGATTCCTGCCGGGGGGATCCCGCCGGCGGCAAATTCCCAAACTCCGGCGGTTCCCCTGTCGGCGATTCCCAAAAACCTTCCTTCCATGCCGGATATCTACGGTAAACCTGAACCCCGCCTGGATCAGGATAACGGTAAACCCCGGCTTTCAATTAATGAGCTGATCCGGCTTAATATGATGGACCTCCGGGAATTGGCGGCCTCCTATAATATTTCCCATGAGGATATGGTTTCCTTAAAAAAGCAGGAGATTATCTTCTCCATTCTTAAGGCCCATACCGAGCGGGGGGGGATCATCTATGCCTATGGTTCCCTGGAGATTCTCCCCGATGGGTACGGGTTCCTCAGGAGTCCCCAGAATTCCTATCTCCCCGGCCCGGATGACATCTACATCAGTCCCAGCCAGATTCGGCTTTTCGCCCTTAAGACCGGAGACACCGTCTACGGCCAGATCCGCAGCCCCAAGGAGCAGGAACGGTTTTTCGCCATGCTCCGGGTGGAAACGGTGAACTATGACGATCCCACGGTGGCCCAAAACCGTATCCCCTTCGATAACCTGACCCCCCTCTACCCGGATGAAAAACTCGACCTGGAAACCAGCACCGAGGGTATATCCGAGCGGATCATCAACCTTTTCTGTCCCATCGGTAAAGGGCAGCGGGCCCTCATCGTGGCCCCCCCCCGGACGGGGAAGACCATCATGATGCAGAAGATCGCCAATGCCATTACCAAAAATCACCCCGAGGTATACCTTATCGTGCTCCTCATTGACGAGCGCCCCGAGGAGGTTACCGATATGGAGCGGACCGTCCGGGCGGAGGTGATCTCCTCTACCTTTGACGAACAGGCCACCCGGCATGTCCAGGTTACCGAAATGGTATTGGAAAAGGCAAAACGCCTGGTGGAGCATAAAAAAGACGTGGTGATCCTCCTGGATTCCATCACCCGCCTGGCCCGGGCCTATAATCAGACGGTTCCCACTTCGGGGAAGATCCTCTCCGGCGGGGTGGACTCCAACGCCCTCCATAAGCCCAAACGTTTTTTTGGGGCCGCCCGGAATATAGAGGAGGGGGGAAGCCTGACCATTATCTCCACCGCCCTTATTGAGACCGGCAGCCGTATGGACGAGGTTATCTTTGAAGAATTTAAGGGTACCGGTAACCTGGAGATTGACCTGGACCGGCGGATCAGCGACCGCAGGCTTTTCCCGGCGATCAACATCAAAAAATCCGGCACCCGGAAGGAGGAGCTCCTCCTCACCGAAGAGGAACTACAGAAGATATGGATCCTCCGGAAGGTTATCAACCCCATGGACGATATCGAGATCATCGAACTTCTGGTTGACAAGATGAAGAAAACTAAGAATAATGAAGCATTCCTTAGATCGATGAACACCGGTTCCGCCGGTATGGATTAATAAATTTCCGGGAGGTTTATTTATAGATGAAAGAAAAAATTCATCCGAAATACGAGCTTACCAAGATTACCTGTGCCTGTGGTAATGAGATCGAGACCCGTTCCACCGTTAAGGATATCAAGGTTGAAATTTGTTCCGCCTGTCATCCCTTCTTTACGGGTAAACAGAAACTGGTGGATACCGCTGGCCGGATTGAACGGTTCCGCAAGAAGTACAATATCAAAGAGTAAGCTTCCCTTATGAAGGCCGCGTAAAGGTATAACACCGGGGCATTTTTTTTCCTCGAAAGTCCTCATCTTCCATGAGGGGGGAGAGATCCATAACTTCCCAGCCGGAAAATTTTTCAGGGTCAAGGTGAAAGTACCGGGCATTGGCGCTGAACCAGAGTTTTCCTCCGGGTTTAAGCAGGGAAAGGCATTGGGAGATGAGAGATTGATGGTCCCGTTTAACATCCAGGGTAGCCCTCATCTTTTTTGAGTTGGAAAAAGCCGGAGGATCCAGGATGATCATGTCCCAGGAAAGCCCTGCCTTCAGGGCGGTATCAAGAAAAGAGAGGACATCGGCCCGGATAAGCCGATAGGGGACAGATCCTTCCCCGGGAGGGCGCCGGGCGGTGAGGAATTCCGGGGGAACTCTACGGGTTCTCAGGTGGTTTAGTCCAAAGTTCACCGCCGCCCATTCCAGGTAAGGGCGGGATAAATCCACCGAATCGATCTCCTTTGCACCGCCGGCGGCGGCGCAAACCGAAAAGGCCGCGGTATAGCAAAACAGGTTGAGCAGGGTTTTGCCGGATGCCTCGGCCCGGATCCGGCTTCGCATCCGGCGGCGGTCCGGAAAAAAACCCGTATCCAGGTAATCCGAGAGATTTACCCGGAAGGTCAACCCCGCTTCATGGATCTCCGTCTCAAATTTTTTTTGTCCCATCTTCTGGTATTGGGTACTTCCCCGCTGCCGCTCCCGGTATTTGATGAAAACCTGTTCCCGGGAAATCCCCAGGGCGTCGGAAACCGCCCCGGACATGACCCTAAGCCATGACGCTTCCTCCCCCGGATCCTTCTCGTAGGGCCGTTTATAGAGGGCCCCGGAGACCGCACCTCCGTAGAGATCCAATACCAGGGGAATTTCGGGTATATCCCGGTCATAGAGCCGTAATACGTCGGTTCCTATCCGTGAAGCCCATTTTTTAAGGTGTTTGTACCTTTTTTTTACCCGGTTATGGAGCATCTCTCCCTGAGCGGCGGTTTTTATCTCAGCGGAAGTTCTTTCCATTCCCCTCATCCATACGGTTGGCCTGCATGGTCACGCAAAGCAGTGCATACCCGGAGGATAGGTTCTCCTTTTGGACTATTACCTGATCGGGAACCTTGAGTTTGACATTGGTAAAATTCCAGATCCCCACGATGCCCGCTTCCACCAGGACATCCGTTGTTTCCTGAGCGAAAGTGGAGGGTACGGTGAGGATGGCGACCTTGACACCGAAATTGCGGATCTGAATACCCATGGTATTCGCATCCAGGACCGTTACTCCGTGAACGGTAGTCCCTATTTTTTCGGGGTTTTTATCAAAGGCGGCCATAATATTTAATCCATGGAATTGAAATTCCTGGTATCCCATCAGGGCGGTTCCCAAATTCCCCACCCCAATCAACACCACATCCTGGGGAGAATCCCAGCCGAGGAACCGTTCAATGGCGATTATTAATGCCTCCAGGGGATATCCCTTTTTGGGTTTACCGATGATACCGGTAATGGCCAGATCTTTACGAACCTGAATCGGCTCCAGGTTTAATTCCTGGGCGATTAACGTTCCGGAGATAAATTCACTGCCCTCATGCTGATATTGCCGGATCGTATGTAAATACGAGGGTAAGCGGCGTATGGAAGGGACGGCGGAAATCTTAATTTTTGCCACAATGATTCCTTATCATCTAGTAAAACTGTTTCAAAATCTGGCCGGTAACGCCATGATTTTAAAACAGCTTTTATGGTATATTATTTTTCGATAAAAATCAATCGATAAGAAAAATGGAAAAATGAGGCTGCCTCAAGATCCTATGCTTCCTGGGACCTTTTGAAACCATCCCCAGGAGCAGTTTTTTGTCTGCCCTTCAAGAAATATCCGGGGATTGTCAGGATTACCGTAATCGTTCAAAATAATTATAATTTGAGGTGGTATTAAAATCCGCATAAAAAAGTGCCAAGGAGTATATATTGAACGGTTTTGGTAAATCCCCTTGTGTTTTAGCGGTTTTGATGGTTCTTTTACTGGTACCTGTTTTTTCTCTTTCCGCCCAGAGTGAAGCCGGGAGAAGCCGGGGGGATTATCTTACCTTAAAAATAGCGGTTATGGGTCCCGGGGATGAACTGTACTTTTGGTGGGGGCATATCGCCCTGATTGTGGAAGATGCCGTATCCGGTCAAAGCCGGTTCTACGATTATGGGCTTTTTTCCTTTAAAAACGTCCGTTTTTTTGTTAATTTTGCCATGGGTCGGCTTCTCTATAGCTGCGGCGTTTCCCCCACCGAGGTTAATATCAATAACTATATCAGGACCAACCGGGACGTAACCATCTATACCCTGAATCTTCCGGCAGGAAAAAAAGAAGCGATATGGTCTTTTGTGGAACAAAATGTGCTTCCCGAAAACCGGGACTACTATTACCACCATTTTAGAGATAACTGCGCCACCCGGATCCGGGACATCATTGATCTTGCCACCAACGGCCAATTTAAGGAACGGTTCGCCCCTGCCCCGGGCCGGTTTACTCTGCGGCAGCATGTCCGCCGGCATACCTGGTTTTCCCCTTTTTTTGACTGGTTCCTCAATTTCCTTATGGGCCAGGGTATCGACACCCCCATAACCGAGTGGGAAGAAATGTTCCTCCCCGCGGAGATAGGGAACCGGATTCAGAATTTCCGGTATACTGATCCCTTGGGGAAGGAACGAACCTTAGTCTCCTCCACGGAGATCCTCTACCGGGCGGTAAACCGGCCGGCGGTTTTGGATAAGCCCCGCCGGCAATGGATCCGGGAACTTTTTTTAGGCCTTTTTATCGCCGGGGTTCTGGTTTTTTTCTTTTGGCTGCGAAAGACAAAACCAAAAATAGGCCGGGTTCTGTTAGGGCTAAGCCAGAGTTTTTTGGGTCTTTTTTTCGGGATCGCCGGGGTTATCCTCTTTTTTATGACTTTTTTTACCAATCACGACTATACCTACCATAACAGTAATTTTCTCTACATAAATCCCCTGATTCTGGCGGCAATTCCCCTGGGTATTAAAGTTGCCTGGGAAAAGGATCAAAAAAAGCGTTTGTTTTCGGAATGGATTTTGCGGGGGCTTTGGACCTATGTGGTCCTGGGGGGTATCCTCTCCATGGTCATCAAACTATTCCCCGGATTTTATCAACAAAACCAGGTAACCCAGGCCCTGGTTTTGCCCTTTGCCCTGGTTTTAAGTTTTATACCCCCGGGCGGAAAAATGTTTTTGAAGGGGCTTGTTCCAAAATTCGGTTGGTTTCGGAAAAAAGCGGGGACAAGGTAAGATAATGACTGAAAAAAAGGCCCCTAAAAAGCCCGATTGGATCCGGGTTAAGGCGCCTGCGGGGGATACTTGGAAACGGGTGCGGGGGATAATCGAAAAGCACCGGCTTCATACGGTCTGCGATGAAGCCCAATGTCCCAATAGGGGAGAGTGTTGGGGCTCCGGAACCGCCACCTTTATGATCCTGGGGGACCTCTGTACCCGGGCCTGCCGGTTCTGTGCGGTGGCCTCCGCCCGGAAAGGACGGTCCCTTTGGGAAGCGGAGGGCCGGGAAATTGCCCGGGCAGTGGAGGAATTAAAGCTCAGGTATGTGGTACTTACCTCGGTGGATCGGGATGATCTGCCCCTGCGGGGAGCGGATCATTTTGCCGCCTGTGTCGGAACCATCAAAGCACAGAACCCCGGTATACGGGTAGAAGTCCTTATCCCTGATTATACCGAATCGGAGCTGGCCTATTTTGCGGAACAAAAACCGGATGTATTGGCCCATAACGTGGAAACGGTACGTTCCCTCCAGTGGGTTCGGGATAGGCGGGCTTCCTTTGATAAGAGCCTCGCCACCCTCAGGGCGGCTAAGAATCCCGGCTTGTCAGGTATTTCGGTTACCAAATCAAGCCTTATGCTTGGATTGGGGGAAAAAAGGGAGGAGGTGCTTTCCGCCATGGACGAACTCCGTTCGGTTGGGGTAGATATCCTAGTCCTCGGACAGTACCTCAGGCCGTCCCCGGCTCAGATTCCGGTAGCCGAATATATACCCCCTGAAGAATTTCAGCGTTATGCCGAAGAAGCCCGGGCCCGGGGTTTTACCTCGGTGGTGTCCTCCCCTTTGGCAAGAACCAGCTACCATGCCCTGGCCGCGGCGGAGGTATAATGCGGCTGGAAGGGTTGGGGAAACCGGAGGGATGCAAACTTATACGGTTCACCGCCGAGGTGGAACAGGGCCATATCAGGACCATCAGTATCCGGGGGGATTTTTTTGCCAGTCCCGAAGAACGGTTTGACCGGGTGGAACAGGGACTTTCCGGTACGGCGGTGGCGGATTTGTCCCGAACCTTTGATTTATTGATGTGCCGGGAGGGTATTGAGGCCTTCGGCATAAACGGCGCGGGATTAGCAAGGGTGGTTTATGCCGCCCTGGATGAGGAGCATAGCCATGGCTAAGTATCCCTTTCGGCTCCTCAAAACCGGTTATGGAAACGCCTTTTATAATATGGGTCTGGACGAGGCCCTGCTGGAATCCGTGGCCCGGGGAACTTCCCCGCCGGTATTACGTTTATACGGCTGGAACCCTCCGGCGGTATCGGTAGGATATTTCCAGGGGCTCACGGAGGAGATTGACCTGGAGGCCTGCAAACGTTATGGGGTGGATGTGGTCCGCCGTATCTCCGGAGGCGGGGCGGTTTTTCACCAGGCCGAGTTGACCTATAGCATGGTGATGCCCCTCACCCATCCCCTGGCGGGCAGTACCATCCATGAATCCTATGAACTCCTCTGTGCCGGCATCATCCGGGGCTTGGATCTCTTGGGGGTCCCCTCCCGGTTTATACCGATCAACGATATCATATCCGGGGAACGAAAAATTTCCGGTAACGCCCAGACCCGCAGGATGGGCTGCCTCCTCCAGCATGGAACCATTTTATTGGAGAACCATGTGGACCTTATGTTTGAACTCCTCCGGGTCCCGTCGGAAAAACTCAAAGGTAAGCTTATTCAGGATGTGAAGGATCGGATTACCAGCCTCAAAACCCTTCTGGGCCGGCCGGTTCCCTTTGCCGAGGCGGAAAATGCCCTGGCAAAGGGATTCAGCCAGGCCCTGTCCCTGGAATTTATCCGGACCGTCCCCTGGATCGGAGGGGAGGCCCCGGATACCCGGCAGGAAGAGCGCCGGGCCCGGGAACTGGCGGTTGAAAAATTCAGTTCCCCCGAATGGCTTTTTAGGCGGTAAGGCTCGCCCTTTATCCAAGGTTTTTTTTTATATATACTATTATTTATGAAGTTTTCGGTAATACCCTTGGTATGGATGATGCTCCTGGGTCTTTTTCCTTTAGCAGGGGAGGAAATAATTAACACCGAACCCCCGGAAGAATCTGAAGTTTCGGGGGATGAGCCGGTTTTTTTCCCCATTTATGCTCTTTTGTCAGCCCTCGACGCGCCGGACATACGGTGGCAGCCCGATTGGCCCGTGGCCATGCCCCCGGATGCCTTTGTGGTGGAAAATGGGCGGCCCCGTTCCATTACCCTTACCTTGGATTCCGCATCCTGGCGGGTAACCCGGAATCGGGATGAATTATTCACGGATTTTCCCTTTTTATTTCAGGGAAATTTTATCCAGGTCCGGAGGGTTTTGGGCGCATCCGGTAACATTCAGGAACTTATCATAGAGGATACCGACCGGCCGTGGAATATCGAATTCCTCGATGGGGATGATCCGGCCCTTTTGGTAATGAGGATAACCCAGGGGGAGGAGGTCTTTTTTGGGGTGGTACAAAACGCCCTTACCGGGGATATGGAAACCTGGTATGATCGGAACGGAAATCCCCTGGCGGTATGTACCTATCTGTTCAACCGACCCGGCTCGGGGATCCTAACAATGCAAAATCAATATACCGATGGGGAGATCCAGATAGAACAGCATCAAAACAGCTTCGGAAATATTTCGGAGATTAATTCCCCCCTGGGAAGATTTTCCGCGGGGTATACCAAAGATGGCCGGCCCCGGTATTGGGAGCGGCGCCTGCTCCGGCCTATGCCGGCGGATGTAGAGGGGGAAGAACCGGTTCTCTCGGAATTCCATCAATCATATGCCTTTCAGTGGAATGAGGGAGGTTTTCTGGTGCGTCTCACCGGAACTCCCGGTCCCGATGAGACCGATCCGGTGGATTTTCGTTATGACTATACCCTGGACGAAAGGGGGAATTGGATAGAACGCCGGGAGATTCGGATGATCCCCCGTTTTGGGATTCTGGTCCCCAGTCCGGGCGCCCGGATAATCCGGACGATTGAATATGGAGAGGATTGAGGGGTGGCTTCATCGGTGGATTGGCGGGATATCAAATATGAAGAGGTTTTTGAACAAGAGATTCGGGGCTTGTTACGCCGCCGGGAATCGGATCCGACCTGTACCGTCGCGGATCTGGAAGGGGTGCTTCAGCATCTGTATCACATGGACGGCGCCGATTGGACCGGCCGGGGTGAAGTCCAGGATATCACCATGGCGGCTACCATTGCGGCCTACGAGCATATAATTGCCCAATGGAAAGCTGAAAAATAGTTCGATTTTTTTCTTTATTGTTACTTTTCCCCATAAATATTGTTATTATAAATAGGAAAATGCTTAATCTTTTCCCTGTTTCTTCTTATTCCTCCTTTTCTTTTTGATTCAGCTCCGGGGTTACTCCTTTCCCCGGGGCTTTTTTATTCAAATTGGTTGACTCTTTGTTTAAGAAGCCCTAATATCGTACTATAATAGTAACGGGGAGGATAAAACTATGGAATGGCGCGCAAGTCATATTCTGGTTAAAGATAAAACATTGGCGGAAGATCTGTTAAAACGGATTAAACAGGGGGCCCCATTTGAGCCCCTGGCCCGGGAATTTTCGACCTGCCCTTCAAAATCTTCCGGGGGGGATCTGGGGTGGTTTGGTCCCGGTAAAATGGTGGTTCCCTTTGAAGCGGCGGTTAAACGGCTTTCGCCCGGATCCGTTGGTGATGTGGTGCAGACCCAATTCGGTTATCATATTATCAAATGTACCGGCCGGAAAGAATAGCGCCAATCCCAAAATCCAGGCGGTTTTTGGGATTGGTTATAAAAAAAGTAAGTAAGCTCCAATTTAAGCTGGTTTGCGGTTCAGCTTACTTGTTAAGCAGAGTTTGTCTTTCAAAATCATGGTTTTACCGAGCAGCAGGATTTTGAAACAGTCTCAGGTAAAAGTTCGGTATTATTGATGCGAAAGGTGTTCCTGCCTGTAAAGCCCAAAAGGGAATCTCATGGCGATTAGAAAAAGTGAATATCGGTCAATTATTCGCCTTGATCATGAATTAAATCAAATTCAGGATTTGGATCTCCTTTTGGAGCGTATTTTATTGGAAGCCCGCCGGGTAGTTCACGCGGACGCGGGATCAATTTATGTCAAAGAGTGGGTACGGGAGCAAGACCGGAATGTTGAAAAGCTCGTCATAAAATATGCCCATAACGATACCCTGCAGAAAGAATTACCCCCGGGACATAAACTTATTTATTCGGTATTTTCCCTAAATATTGATAAACAGACCATTTCCGGCTATTGCGGCGCAACTCAGGAATTAGTTAATGTTCCTGATGTCTATCACATCCCCCAAACTGCTCCCTATTCCTTCAATACCTCCTATGATCGTATTGCTGGATATAAAACTATTTCTACCCTGGCAATCCCCCTCAAGACCGCCGAGGATCGTCTTATGGGGGTAATCCAGATGATCAACGCTAAGGATAAAGCGGGGCATATCATTCCCTTTTCCAAGGATGATGAATTTCTTCTCTCCCATTTTGCGGTCAATGCTACGGTGGTCCTACAGCGGGCCTATATGACCAGGGCCATGATCCTCAGGGTGATTAAGATGTCGGAACTGCGGGACCCGAAAGAGACCGGTCCCCACGTAAACCGGGTAGCCGGTTACGCGGTGGAGATCTACGATAAATGGGCGGCCCGCCAGCATATTTCAGAAGCTGAGCGGGAGCGTTTTCGGGATACCCTGCGGATCGCCGCCATGCTCCACGATGTAGGAAAAGTGGCTATTTCGGATGTCATCTTAAAAAAGCCCGCCCGGTTTATTCAGGAAGAATACCTTATCATGCAGCATCATACCCTATATGGGGCGGCCTTATTCGACGATCCCCAGTCCGACCTGGACATTATTGCCCGGGATGTTGCCCTTACCCACCATGAAAATTGGGATGGAACCGGATATCCCGGATGGATTGATCCGAGTACGGAAAAACCGATTAAAACCGATGCCGACGGGAACCCCCTGGGTCGAAAAGGGGAAGAAATACCCCTTCCCGGCCGGATCGTTGCCATCGCGGATGTATATGATGCCCTCTGTTCCAAACGGATTTACAAGGAACCCTGGTCCGAGGAACGGGTTTTAGAAGAGATCCGGCAATTATCGGGGAAAAAATTTGATCCCCTCCTGGTGGAATGTTTTTTTGAGAGCCTGCACAATATCAAACAGATCCAGGCGCTTTTCCCTGAGCAAGAGTAGCTTCCCGGATAAGCCGGGATAGGATCCGGTCAAAACTGTCGGCAAAGGTCTTGAGTTCCCGTTTTCCGTAGGATCCGCCCCGGCCGTTGCCAAGGCCGTGTTCCGCGAGGCCCACCATAAAATCCTTAAGGGACAGACATTCCCCGATGTTTTCCTGGTCAAAGACCCTTCCCCGGTCATCTATGACGGTAATGGCTGCCGCCACAAGCCGGGCCGCCAGAACAATGTCCCGGGTAATGGCCAGATCCCCCGGTTCTGCCAGGGAGATGATCCGGTGGTCCGCCGCATCATCTCCGGGGGGACAGAGCACCATCATCCCCCGGTCTCCGCCTATACCCGGAATCAGCCGGTTCGCGGCAAATATAGCCCGGATACCGGTTCGTACGGACGCGCGCAGGATCGTTTCCCGGACCAGGACCGGGCAGGAATCGGCGTCTACCAGGATCTTCACCAAAGCCCGGCTTCTTCCCGGAGGTCCGTGGTACCCACCCCGGCGGCATAGAGGGTATAGGTTCCCTCCAGGGAGAGTCCTTTTGCGGCAATTCCCGCGGGAATAAAAGCGCTTTCCCCCTTTTCCAGACTCCACTTTTCCCCGGGGGTTTTTTGTTCGATGGTGACCTTACCCCCGGTGACCACAAAGATAAAAGGCCCTTCCCCGAAAAAGTCCGCCCTTGGTCCCCGGCCCTCCCGGCAGGAAAGGGAAAATTCCCTGCAGGGAACGGGATAGCTGAAAAAAGCGGTCGGGGATTCCGGAGGCTTTAATATTTCCGGGTAAAAGGGGGAAAAATTGAGGATATATACCAACTCATCGACATCCACATGTTTTGATGTCAAACCGCCCCGAAGCACATTATCCGAATTGGCCATAAGTTCCACCCCAAAACCATGGACATAGGCGTGAAGGATCCCCGAGGGAAGATAGATCGCCTCTCCGGGATTGAGGTTGATACAGTTAAGGTAGAGGGGGGCGATAAGTGCCGGGTCCCCGGGATAAAGCTCCGCAAAGTAGGCGGAAAGACGCCATTCATCGGTAAATTCCGGATGGGCTTTTTCCAAAACCGCCCGTTGAAGGATCCCGTTGGTTAATTCTTCGGTAACCTCCCGGGGGAAACTGAAGAGAAGGCGGATAAAATCCTTAAGCCCTCCGGGCTTATCCAGGGCGGATTTCAGTTTATCCAAAGCCATTCCCAGGGGCCTTTGCGGGGGAAAAAGTTCCCCCAGGGCTTCAAGGCGGCGCCGGATCTCGCCGGGGACGCGAAACCCACACATGGCCTGAAAGGGGCTTAAAGCGCAAAGAACTTCCGGTTTATGGTTGGCATCCTTGTAGTTCCGGTTGGGAGCATTCAGGGCCAGTCCTTCCCGGTTTTCCCGGTCCCACCCTTCTTTTGCCTGTTCCAGGCTGGGATGGGCTTGGATGGAAAGGGGCTTAGCCGCGGCCAGGAGTTTGTACAAGAAGGGGAGGGTACCGAAGATCCGATTTACCGCTTCCCCCAGGTAATAAAGGGGGTCCCGGCTTATCAAGGCGGAGAGTAACAGATCCTCCCCTTGCAGGGATACCCGGGAAGGACCTTCAGGGTGTACCCCCATCCACAATTCAGCCCACGGTTCCCTGCGGGGGTTTGTATGGCCTAATAAACCGGGGATCCATTCGGGGGAACCCCATCCATAGGGTTTTACCTGGTTTTTCAGTTTAAAAATCTGAAACATACCACATTTTACCCGGCCTTTACCAAAGGGACAAGCGAGGAAGCAGAGCCTGCCCCTGGCGGCGGTTATCCTTTATCCTCCAGAACCTTGTCAACCCGGACAATCATATCCAAGAGGAGTTTCTCCGCTTCCTGGAAATCGTGCTGGTCAAAGTCATTTTTTTGTTTTTTTTGTAGTTCATCGCAAAGTAAAAAACCGGTGATAATGGCAAGTTTAAGGGGATCCTCGATACCGGTTTTTTTTTGGGTATTTTCCACGGCGGAACGGAAATAAGCTAAAAGACTTTCAAGGTAAGCGGAGTCTTCGTTCGCGGAAATTGAAAAGGATGTCCCCAGTATAGTAATACGGAGGTCACTTTTCGGCATATAAACCCCTTAAAAAATATCCAATTCCGCGGTATTGGTAGAAGCGTCACCCGTGGTTTCCCCGGCTTCTGGAGGTTCTGAAATTTCCGTTTCCGGTTCGAACAAGCCCGTATCGAACTCAGCCGCCGTTAAAAGGGGCTCATCCTCCGGTGATTCCGAAAGATACCCCTCATCCGGGGGGTCGAGCGGAACCTTGGAGTCCCGGTTGGAATCGCCGCTTTTATCGGCTTCGATTTTCTCCGGCGGTATCCCCGCCCCGTTTAGGTTAGGGAAAAAACTCTTCTCTACGGCATCCTCAAATTGGTTGAGCCGATTAAGGGCGGAAATAATTCCTTCCTCAATGCGGCCCTGATCTTCTTTAAAACGTTGAATTAACACCTCAAGCTCATCAATCCGTCTCTGATAGGCATCCAATTTTTCCTTCAGGAGTGTATTTTCACCGGTTACCTGGCTGACAAAATCAAGGGCCTTGGCGACCTTAGTTTCCAATAATTTGACTTGCTCAAGGGTTACCATGGATTATGCCCCCAATGCCGTTTTTGCCTGGGCTACTACCGCTTTAAAGGCGCCGGAATCTTCCACCGCCAGAGCCGCCAGGGTTTTTCGGTTTATGGTTACCCCCGCCTTATTAAGACCGTCCACCAACCGGGAATAGGAGAGTCCCTCCGCCCGGCAGGCCGCGTTTATCCGGATAATCCAAAGCCGCCGAAAATCACCTTTCCGGTCTTTCCGATCCCGGTAGGCATACGAAAGCGCTTTTGCAACCGCGTCTTTGGCGGTTTTATAATTGGAATGCCGCCGGCCCCAATACCCTTTTGCCAGTTTAAGTATTTTTTTACGATGATCCTTTCTTTTAGAACCGTCTATTGCTCTTGACATAACAAAACACTCCTATCCGTAGGGTAATAATTTCTTTTTGATCGCCGGCACATTGTCGCCGGACAAGATCCCGGCATGGCGGAGATTCCGTTTCCGCTTACTTGACTTTTTGGTAAGAATATGGCGAAGGTTTTGTTTTTTGTATTTTACCTTGCCTGTTCCCGTAAAGGAATAGCGCTTCGCGGCGCTTTTTTTGGTCTTCATTTTCGGCATATGCCACCCTCTATTTCTTAGACTTGGGACTTAAAACCATGGACATAAACCGGCCTTCCATGGCCGGGGCCTTATCCATGACATAATCCCCTTCAAGACGTTTTAAAACATCTTTAAGAACATCCAATCCCAGTTCGGTATGGGCGAGTTCCCGCCCGCGAAAACGAACCGTTACTTTAACCTTATTGCCATCGGCAAGAAATTCCCGGACATGTTTTGATTTAAAATCCATATCATGTTCATCAATCTTGGGCTGCATACGGATTTCTTTCAGCTTTAAAAGCTTTTGTTTCTTTTTTGAATCCCGGACTTTCTTTTCATTCTCAAATTTAAATTTACCATAATCCAGAATTTTGACCACCGGCGGAACCGCCTGAGGGGCTACTTCCACCAGGTCAAGACCCTGTTCCCTGGCCATTTCGAGCGCTTCGGTGATGGACAAAATCCCCTGGGGTCCTCCATCCTCCCGAACAAGGCGGACCTCCCGCACCCGAATCTGTTCATTAATTCGTAAATCCTTATCTGCCAACTGGCCTCCTCGTAAATTTCCGGCATAAAGGGGGTATATACCGGAAATTTTATTTAGTATAACAAAGATGAAGTGGAATGTCCAGTCATTTTGGGTCCTAATTGTCAAGCCGCCATCGAATCCTGCTTATGTCAAGGAGGCGGTTTCAAAAATTGAAGCCCAGGGAGGCTTCCGTTGACAAAAATAGTTCTTTTGTATATATCGATATTTTAGTGGAAGGGGGATTTTCATACCCAAGGCACATTACGTTTGTCGGGTTTGCCTCGGTTGTCATAGGGGATTTTTCGAAACCCCCGGGTTAGGAAAATCCCCAGGGGAGTATTTTTATGCGGACCTTTGTTGCCCTGGAGCTTCCCCCTGAATTTATCCCTTCCCTTCATCAAATACAGGCAAGATTACAGGATCGTTATCCCCATTTCCGTTGGAGCAGGGAAGAAAATCACCACATAACCCTGGCCTTTCTTGGCGAGGTGGATGAAAAAGGGGTAGCCCTGCTACAAGAAGCCCTACAAGAAACCCTACAAAATACGGCGGCTTTTTCCATAAGTGCGGGAAGAATCATCACCTTTCCCCCGGGGGGAGCGGTACGGATTCTTGCCCTGGATATTGAAAGGGGGAAAAATGATATACGAAATTTAGCCGCCTGCTTTGAAAAAAAACTCGCCGCCCTGGGGGAACGGGAAGCTTATTCCTTTAGGAAGCCGGAAACCCGGCCCTATACCCCCCATATAACCTTGGCCCGGAAAGGCGGGGTGGCCGTAACCTTACCAGGGGATGAGCGGAATTGGTCCATCCATGCCCAGGGGGTGATTCGGAAAGTTACGGTATTTAAGTCGGATCTGTACCGGGAAGGTCCTCACTACACTGCCCTGGCCGTGTTTCCCCTCAAACCTCCGGAAGGACCGTCTTACCGCCTCCCCACTGATATTTTAAAACCGGAACGTTAGATTGCCTTCTATATTTTTATTGGTATTTATAATAACGTTCTATAAAAGGGAAAAATTATGGTAGAACAATTAAAACAGGCGGTTTGCGAGGCCAATTTGCTGCTCCCCCGGTACGGGTTGGTTACCTTTACCTGGGGTAATGTTTCCGGTATTGACCGTGGCCGGGGGGTGGTGGTGATAAAACCTTCGGGGGTTGCGTACGATAAACTTAGCCCTGGTGATATGGTAGTCCTTGACCTGGAGGGCCGGAAGCTTGAGGGGACGCTGAACCCTTCCTCTGATACCGACACCCATCTGGAGTTATACCGGGCTTTTCCGAATATCGGCGGGGTGGTACATACCCATAGCCGTTGGGCGACCATCTTTGCCCAGGCCGGAACCGGTGTACCCCCTTACGGTACAACCCATGGGGATTATTTCTATGGGGAGATCCCCTGTACCAGGCGGATGACCGCGGAGGAGATCCGGGAAAACTATGAATGGGAAACGGGCAGGGTTATCGTAGAAACCTTTAACGACCGGGACTACGATGCGGTTCCCGCCGTATTGGTCCATAGCCATGGTCCTTTTTCTTGGGGGAAGGATCCCGCGGAAGCGGTCCATAATGCCGTGGTTTTGGAAGAAGTAGCCATGATGGCCTGGCATGCCCGCCTGTTGACGTCCGCCCTTCAGCCAATGCAGGGGGAATTGTTGGATAAGCATTACCTCCGCAAACACGGTGCCGGAGCATATTACGGTCAGCAGGAAAAGTCTTGAGTGAAAGACCGGATACTCCAGGGCGGTTCCAAAACCAGCTTACGTTTTGGTACAAGCTTCTCGATGCTAAGGACCCGCACAAGAATAAAATGCAGGGCATTTTGTTCTAATTGCTTACGCAATAAAGAAACAACATGACCATTCGGTCATGTTGTTTCTGCGCGGGTCCTAAAGCATTTCCTCCGGGGGGCGTATATTCATATGCATGGTGATATTCCCCACACCGGTTCGGGATCGTATGGTATATACCGGCTCAGGACCGACCGGCATTTTCAACGGACCGCTGTTCGCCCGGTGGTACTGTTGGTCCGGTGAATCAAGCCGTATATTTCCGCTTCCTGTCAGGGCATCGAAGTTAAAGGAAAGCGTCTCGGGCAGGGACAGGACTATGGCCCCGATGCCGGTCTCGAATGAAAGGTTCCCGGTTACATATTCCATCCCCATGGTTATCCATCCCAAGGAGGTTCGGAAAGTCCCTGCGCCCCGGGCGGATTGAACCAGGATGGAGCCGCTGATGGCATCAAGCCACATATTACCTTCCGCATGATCTATCCTGATATTTCCATTGGACGACTTTATGTATATATTTTCAGCCGCGACCCGCCCCAGGGTTACGGAACCGCTGGAAAGCTCTACCGCCAAATTTTTTAAGGTAAGCTCCGTTTCGGACGTAAGGGTACCGGTATTAATAAAGATACTGCAATTTTGCCGGTAAGACCGGGGGATATATACCTCAATTTTAACATTCGTCTGATTAGAGGCAGTCCATTGGCCATCTATAATAGAAAGGACGGAACCCTCAAGGGAAATATTCCCAAAATTTTCCAGCGTATTCCCATTCGTATACGCTTTTAATATCAATTCATCGTTATCACTTTCCAATAGGGTAAGGTGAGCCGTGGTATATGAGATGATAAGGGAGGTAACTCCCCTTGTTTCGATGGATGTACTATGGTTTCCAGGGGTATTTTCCAAAGAAAAACTCTGAACCGCCATACCCAGGGTTATAAGTATCGCCATGACTTTAATATTCCGCCGAGTTTTTAGAACCATAGATTTTAAATCTCCTTTTCAGTATAGTATACTCCAATAAGGCTTTGTCCCGCAACCTCACACGGGAAATCTTGTCGCATCCCTTTTTCCGTCGTATTATAGAAAGAGGAGCGATTTATGACGATCGATTTTTCTAAATCCGTGCTTCTGGCAATTGACATCCAAAATGATTTTTGTCCGGCCTATCTTTCAAAGGACGGCAAAAAACGGCCTGCCGGAGCCTTGGCGGTAAACCGGGGGGATAGGGTTATTGGACCCATCAACCGGGCGGCGGAAAAATTTGCCGAAAGAAAGGGAGAAACTATCGCCACCCAGGATTGGCATCCCCTCCGGCACGTTTCCTTTGCCGCATCCCATCCGGGAAAGCAAATTAACGACCTTATCACCCTGCCGGTTTCGGAAGAGGCGGTACGGCGGTATCGGCAGCGGTTTCCCGGCCTGGATCCTATCCATAGGGAAATATCCCAGATCCTGTGGCCGGTTCATTGCATACAGGACAGTGAGGGCGCCGATTTTCATGATGAGCTCCGGAGGGATCTTTTTACCCTGAGCCTCCGTAAGGGATCCCGGGAAGATCTGGATTCCTACTCCGCTTTTTTTGAAAATGACCGGTGTACTCCGACGGAACTTCATGATTACCTCCGGGCCCGTTCCATCAATACCATTTTGATAGGGGGGCTCGCCACGGATTATTGTGTGTTTTATAGTGTGATGGATGGAATTCGGCTGGGCTATAGGGTTATGGTCCTGGAGGATGCGGTGGCGGGGGTGGATTATCCCCCAGGCTCGGTGGAGCGGGCCGTCAAAACCATGAAGGACGGGGGGGCGATCTTTATCGCTTCCCGGGATATAGTATGAACCATATTTCAGCGTTATTCGCGGATTTTTATTCCCTTACCATGGCCCAAGGCTACTGGAAGAAGGGGCTTAATTCCCAGGCGGTGTTTGAGATGTTTTTCCGTCGGCAGCCCTTTTCCGGGGGATTTTCCATATTTGCCGGATTGGGGACTTTGTTGGAGGCGATCAAAACCTTTTCCTATTCCCCCGAAGATATCGCCTATTTGGCGGGTCTTGGTATTTTCGAAAAGGACTTTCTCGATTATCTCTCGGGTTTTCGCTTTACCGGCTCCCTCTGGGCCATGGATGAAGGGACCGTGATATTCCCCCAGGAACCCATCATCAGGATCCGGGGGGAGCTTATCCAATGCCAGATAATAGAAGGGCTGATCCTCAATATCATTAATTTTCAAAGCCTCATCGCTACCAAAACCGCCCGGATCTGGCTTGCATCCGGCAAAGGTTCGCTCATGGAATTCGGTCTTCGCCGGGCCCAGGGGTACGACGGGGCCATGTCGGCTTCCCGGGCGGCCTTTATCGGCGGCGCCGTGGGTACCTCCAATATCCTGGCGGGCAAGGAATTCGGGATCCCTGTTTTGGGAACTATGGCCCATTCCTGGGTCATGGCCCACAACAGCGAAGAGGAGGCTTTCGAGGCCTATGCACAGATGTACCCGGACCGGACCATTTTTCTTATCGATACCTATGATACCTTGAAAAGCGGGGTATTAAATGCGATAAAGGCAGGGAGACGCCTCACCGCCCAAGGGAAAAATTTCGGGGTCCGCCTTGATTCCGGGGATATCCACTACCTCTCCATGGAAGTCCGGAAGCTTTTTGATGCCGCCGGTCTTACCAAAGCAACCATTGCGGTTTCCAATGATCTGGATGAAACCATCATCCAAACCCTTACCGACGCGGGGGCTCCCATTGACTCCTGGGGGGTGGGGACCAATATGGTGACCGGGGGCAATGAGGCGGCTTTTACCGGGGTATATAAACTCGCCGCCCGGGAGAACGGGGAGGGCCGCCCAATACCGGTTATGAAATTCTCCGACAACCCCGAAAAGACCACCAACCCCGCGGTAAAACAGGTCTGGCGGGTAAAGGATTCCCAGGGAATGGCCGTGGCGGATGTCCTCAGCCGGGAGGATGATCCCGCCGGCCCTGAAACCATAGAACCGGGGAACCGCTATGCCTTTTGGCATCCATCGGCGGATTACCGCCATTTTTATCATACCGTGGAGGGTTCCGCGGAACCCCTCCTTAAGTTACGGCTTGCCCAGGAGGAAGTGACGGCGGTTCTCCCTTCTCTTAAAGAAATTCAAAAGAAGGTTCAAGTGGGCCTGGAAACCTTTGATACGAGTTACAAACGCTTCCTCAATCCCCACATTTACAAAGTTTCTATGACCCAAAAGCTGCGGACCCTCAAATTGGACCTTATCAGGAATTACCTGGGGGATTTATAGATTGAGTCGGTTTAAAAACCCTTTCGTTTTTTAGAGGAGTATTTATGAACGAGATCCAGGTATATTTTCCTGATGGTTCTTCCATCGGCTGTCCCTTTGGGACCCAGGTGGACACCCTTTTAGACCGTTTCGGCGTCATTCCCGGAGGAGTGGCGGCGGTACGGGTAAATAATGAAATTTTGCCCCTCTCCACCAGGCTTGAAGTCAATTCAACCCTGGAGCCCGTACCCCTGGAAGCCCCCGACGGGGTCATGATCTATCGCCGGTCCCTGGCCTTTCTCCTGGCGGTGGCCGCCCGGAATCTATTTCCCGATCGGAGCCTCTATGTGGGGCATTCCTTGGGGAATAGCTATTATTATACCTTTGCGGATGAAAAAAAGCCCCACCATAAGGAGATTGCGGATCTTACCCGGGAAATGAACAACCTGGTTGCGGAGGACCTCCCCATTTCCTTTGGGTATATGGCCTATGGGGAAGCCCTGGCGCTCTTTAAAAAAAACAAACAAACCGATACCAGCCTCCTCCTGGAGCAGCGGAGTGAATCCAAGATCAAGATTAATGAGTGTAAAGGGTTTGTGGATCTTTATATTGCCCCCCTGGTAAACCGGACCGGGATCCTAAGGGCCTTTTCCCTTTTGCCCTACCATGAGGGGTTTCTCCTCTGCTTCCCCGGTGTCGGCAGAGGTAATGCCCTTGATCCCTTTGAAGACAGTCCCAAGATCTTTTCGGTCTACCGTGAATATAAAATGTGGGGCCGCATCGTGGGGGTCCACGCGGTGGGACATCTCAACCGGCTGGTATCGGAACGGACCGTCAAAGAGTATATCAGGATTGCCGAGGCCTTCCAGGTTAATAAAATAGCCGAAATCGCCGCGAAAATATATGAAAAACAGAATACCGTCAAGGTAATCCTCATTGCCGGTCCCTCCAGTTCCGGTAAAACCACCACCGCCAAGCGGCTCTCCATCCAGCTTAAGGTTATGGGCATAGACCCGGTGGCCATAAGCTTGGACGATTATTATGTCAATACCGATAAGACCCCCCGGGATGAAAAAGGAGAGCCTGATTACGAATGTCTCGAAGCCCTGGATGTACCCTATCTTAACGAACAACTGCTGGCCCTTTTGGACGGTAAAGAGGTGGAAATTCCCTTCTTTGACTTCAAAATAGGAAGACGCAGGGAAGGGGAGGGCCGGCGGGTCCGGATGACCAGGAGGACCATCCTCATCGTGGAAGGTATCCACGGTCTGAACGATGCCCTGACCCCCCAGATAGAGGGGGATAAAAAATTTAAGCTCTATGTATCCGCCCTCACCCAGCTCAACCTGGATGACCATAACCGTATCCCCACCAGTGATAACCGGCTTTTGCGGCGGATTGTTCGGGATTATCAATTCCGGGGAAACAGTGCCGTGGGTACTATCAAGATGTGGCCCAGCGTTCAGCGGGGTGAACGGAAACACATATTCCCCTTTCAGAATGCGGCGGATGTGGCTTTTAATTCCGCCCTGGATTATGAATTGGCGGTCCTGAAATTTTATGCTGAGCCCCTGCTCCGTTTGGTAAAACCGGATATACCCGAATACTCCGAGGCGGTGCGGCTCCTCTCTTTTCTTGAAAATTTCGCCCCTATCCCTCCCCAATTTGTACCGGGGCAGAGTATCCTCAGGGAATTTATCGGGGAGAGCGAATTTAAATATTAGACAAGGCTTTCCCCAAACCGACCGAATGTTGAAACCGGCTCTCTCACCGGATTATTCGGAGACTCCGGGGCGGAGGGTTTATTACCCTTTGACTTAACCGGTACTTTTTCATATCCTATGAAGTATGTTTATGTCCGGAAAGGAGTGATTATGTTATTATCCGAATTAGGGGGACCCATTACCGAATTAAAGGCCCGGATCTACGCTACCTGGAGGCGTCTTTGAGGCGTCTTCCTTTGGGGATCGGATAAGCGCCCTGGAAGCCCGGGCAGGGGAAAGTAATTTCTGGAATGATTCGGCCCAGGCGGAAAAAACCATGGGGGAACTTAAGGCCCTCAAAAACAGGTATGAACCCTGGAAGGAGTTGGTGGCGGAAATTGACGATTTAGCCGTTCTCTATGAACTGGCCGAAGAGGCCCATGACGAATCCCAGGGAGCGGAAATTGAAGCCGCTTTAAAGGCCATTTCCACCCGGTATGAGGAACGGAATATTTTTGAACTCATGCCCGGGGAGGTGGACGGTAACGGTTGTTTCCTTACCATCCATTCCGGCGCCGGGGGAACCGAAGCCTGCGACTGGTCCCAGATGCTTTACCGGATGTACTTGCGCTGGGCGGAGCGAAAGGGCTTTGCCATAGAGGAGGTGGATCGCCTGGAAGCCGAAGGAGGAATCAAGTCCGCCACTGCCCGAATAGCGGGGGATTATGCCTACGGATACCTCAAGGGAGAATCCGGGGTGCATAGATTGGTAAGGATATCCCCCTTTGACGCCAATGCCCGGCGGCATACTTCCTTCGCGTCGGTGTATGTGTTCCCGGTCATAGACGATACCATAGAAGTGGATATACGCCCCGAAGATCTCCGGGTGGATACCTACCGTTCCGGGGGCGCCGGGGGGCAGCATGTGAACAAGACCGACAGCGCTGTCCGGTTTACCCATCTTCCCACGGGGATCGTGGTGGCCTGTCAGAATGAACGGAGCCAGATTAAAAACCGGGCCATCGCCATGAGTATGCTCAAAGCCCGGTTGTATGAGTATTACCGGCAGGAAAAAGAAAAGGAAAACGAAAAGTTTGCCCAGGAAAAAAAGGATATTTCCTGGGGAAATCAAATCAGGTCCTATGTATTCCAGCCCTATACCATGGTTAAGGATTACCGAACCAAGGCCGAAATTGGTAATATCCAGGCCGTAATGGATGGAGACATAGATCTTTTTATAGAGGAGTATTTACGCTTTGCTTGGAATAACTCCCACGCCTAAAAAAACAAAGGGCGATCATCGGCGGGCTCTTTTTTTGGGTTCCCTCGTATTTTTAATTGTTTCGGTTCCGGCGGTATTCGGACGGGGAAAGACCCAGGAAGAGCCGAAAGAACCCCTTAATACGGAGTGGACCCTCTGTATCAGCGCCTTGGATATTACGAAACTGCCCCCCGGCCGGCAATTTATCGGGGATATTTTGGCGAGGGACCTGGTTTACGCCCTTAACCGGGTGGAACGCCGGGAACGATCCGCCCCGGAATATGCCTATTATGAGGGCGCCGCCTGGTCCAAATCCAGGACCGAAGCGGCTAAAAGTCTTACGGCGAAACGGAATGAGCGGGATCTTCTGCTCTTTAAGGGTGAGCCGGATTGGAAGTATCGAAGCCGGCTGGAAATTATTGAAGAGGAAATAAAAAAACTTGAGCAGGCACTGAAAAAGACCGAGGAGGAAAGTCCTCCCATTGCGGTCAAACCGGCATTTATCCTTACCGAGGCCAATCTTAACGGTTCCTTTCCCCCTCCCCCCCAGGAGGGAGGGGAGTATTCCTTCTGCGTAAACCAGAAAGCCGATGCCCTGCTTTTGGGAGAGGTATTTGAATACTTCGGGCGGATAAATTTAAGCCTTAAGCTGTATACCCTCTATGCCCGTTCCTTTATCTATGAGGATACCATTATCTTTTCTCCCGAAGATATAAACTCCGCCATGACTGAATTAGCGAACCGTTTGGCCGGCGAGGTGTCCGGAACGCTCCCGGCTATGGTGGCGGTTAAAACTGATCCCGAAGATGCGCTCATCATGATCCAAAACTCCTTTGCAGGTTTGGGGAAGACCGATATTTTAGAATATCCCCCCGGGGAGGTAATCATAGAAGCCTTTGCGGAAAACTATGGCCTGATTTCCACCCCCTTGGAGCTTAATTCCGGGGAACTTACGGATTTGACCCTCACCTTACCCCCCACTCCACAGGACAGGTTTGATATCAGGGTTTCCGATACCTCCCCCCAGGGGGCACTGTACCGGGGTGCCCTCTTTCTCGGGGAACCTCCCCTAAGCATGATGGTACCCAAAAATCAATATGAATATATCTGGATTGAGACTCCCGGGGGAAGTACCGATTCGATGGCTTTTAGCGCCACGCCGAACCGGGCAGGAAACCTCATCACGTTAAAACCGTCCATGTCCTATCTTCCCGGAGAAAACCAGGTTGAAACGGCGAGGCATAAATTTTACGGAGCTTGGGGACGGTTTTGGATAGCCCTGCCTTTGACGGTACTGCTCTATGGAATATCAACCGCCTATGCGCCCACTGTTCACGGACAGAATCCTGGTTTGTATCCTCAAAGTTCAAATGTACTCCTTCATAATACTTATTTTTTCCTCGGCGCTTTTGTGACAACCGGTTTCTTTATCGGCGAATGGTTATACCGGACCTACGGTTATATTTCTACCGCCAGCGAAGATGCGGTTCCCTTGCTAAAATAGGAAGGCATTTTTTATGAAAGCAAACAGTTTTGCCGGTCGTATAAAAAGTTTTTTTGGAGTAAAAAAGGCAATTAACGATGAATTATATGAGGACCTGGCCGATCTCCTGGTAGAGGGGGATTTCGGCGCCGTTGAAGCGTTCAAAACCGTGGATAAACTCAAGGAACATTGCAGAAAAGAAAAGATAAACGACGGAGAAGGGGTACGCCGTGCTTTGGCGGAAATTTTGACCCAGGAGCTTTTACCATCGGGTTTTTCCGATAAGGGTGATTCCGTATATGACTTTTTTAGATCCCCGGCAAAACCGGTATCGAGCCCGCAAAAAATGGGGGTAATCCTTCTTTTGGGGGTTAACGGGGTTGGAAAAACCACTACCGCCGCAAAACTGGCCCACCGGGTCTTGTCCCTGAACCGGGGCAGGCCCCTGCTGGCGGCGGCGGATACCTTTCGGGCGGCGGCCGTCGATCAGCTTAAGATCCATGGCGAACGGATAGGGAGCCGGGTTATTGCCCATAAACCCGGGGGAGATCCCGCGGCGGTGGTTTATGACGCGGTGGAAGCCGCCCAGGCGGGGGGCGGAGAGGTGATCATCGCCGATACCGCCGGCCGGATGCATACCAAAACCGCCCTGGTGGAGGAATTAAAAAAAATAGACCGGGTGGTGGAATCCAAGGTGGCGGGGGGATTTTATGTGAAGTGGCTGGTATTGGATGCCACCACCGGCAGGAATGCCCTGGCCCAGGCCGAGATTTTTCATGGAGCGGTTACCCTGGACGGGATCATCCTTACCAAATACGATTCCGGCGCCAAAGGAGGGGTGGTATATTCCTTAGCCGCGGAGCTTCACCTTCCGGTGATCTTTTTATGTGACGGTGAAAGATACGGGGACCTCCAATTTTTTGATCCCCGGGAATACACAAGAAATTTTGTAGGCCTGGAACCTTTAGAAAGCCCCGGGTCCTCAAAGGAGGCCGGCCATTAAGGGATGGTATCGCCTTCCGCTTTTCCTTTTTATGGCGGCGGAGATCGCCGGTGCGGCGGACTGGTATATCTCTAATGCCGCGGGAATGGCCCTGGAACCGGCCTTTTCTCGGCTCGCGTTGCGGGAAAAATATGCCCTTTCCGTTGAAACGGTTCAGGCCTCAGAATTACCCCCTGAGATACGCGGTTATTATAATCCTAGCTTCCTGATTGAACGGCGAATTCTCTATGAAAACGGTAATGAATCCCGGCGGCAATGGATATTCAGAGACTCCGGGGGGAAAACAAGGTTGAACGCGGTGCTTATCCCTCCCCTTGAAGCCTCTGCCGAGGAGGATACCCCCGACTCGGAAGAGGAAACGGAGGATACATCCCAGGGTCCTCCGGGGTTTATTGAAATTTATAATGGGGATAACCTTATGGTGGAAGAACACCGTTTGAATACTGACGGTTCCGATGAAATAATCAACTATATGTATAACAATAAGATCCTTATCAGAACCGAAACCAGGCTCAAAATCCCCCCTTCCGATGAGGAGGAAGAAATTACTCAGAACCTATGGACCGATTATTACCGGTATAGCCGCTTCGCTTCCATCCGGGGGATTAACCGGGTATACCATAGCGATATTCCTATGGACAGGGTACGGTTTCCCCATATGGTACTTGACGTGGGGAGACCGGGGAATTTCATCGGCCCTAATGCTGCCTATAGCTCGATTTTTTTACAGGATGTTTTTATAAACCGGGGCGACCGGGTCGTATATACCACCGATAGCCGGGGGAGGATCCTCACTGAAACCAGATATGATGAAGCGGACGAGGTTATAGGCGAAATCAAAAACACGTGGTCCGAGGATAATAAAATTCAATCGGTGCATTGGATTGCCGGGGAAGATGATCGGCTGCTTGAATATGAATACGATGATGCGGGGGACCGTATAGAGGAGCGGAATTACAACAAGGGTGTTTTGGAACGGATGGTCCGACTCGAAGGTCCGCGGGAGGTGGAGACCTTATATATGCAGGGACGGCCTGTCCTCAGGGCGATCTGGGAAGAGGGCCGCAAAACATCCGAAGAGCGGATCCGTTCCCGGCCGGAGACCACAGACTAATGGGCAGCTTTCGGTGGATAGGTTTTGTGGCAGCCCGGTATATTTCAAAAAAACGGAAGGACCGGTCAAATTCCTCCATGATCCTCGCGGCATTGGGAATTTTTATCGGTGTTTTGGCCTTGACGGTGATCCTGGCGGTGATGAATGGATTCCAGTTGGGGTTTATCGAAAGCATCCTGGAAATATCTTCTTTTCATATACGCCTTGAATCTCTTCCCGAAGCTGAAAAGAACCGGGTTATGGAAGTCGCCGCCCTTCCGGGAGTTACCGCTATCCTTCCTTTTCTGGAACTTACCGGTATAATCCGGGGAAACTGGGGAGGACAACAGGTGGCGGCGGTTCGGGGGCTGCCCCCGGACGCCCTGGAAAGGGATGCGGGGATGGCAAAAAAAATCGATATGGTCCGGGGAAGCTTTGACATAACCGGAGCCGATTCCATACTGCTAGGGGTAGAACTGGCCCGGCGGCTTGATGTGGATGTGGGGGATGAACTCTCTCTTCTTTCCATTTCAGGAATATTCCCCGAGGATGCTTCTCCGGAAGATTCCGTTTTTACGGTGAGGGGGATCTTTAGAACCGAGTTTTATGAATACGATCTGGGTTGGGCCTTTATCAACCTGGATAAAGCCATCCTGCTTGCGGGAAAGGATACCCTTTCTCTGGGAATAAAACTTAAAAACCGCTGGCAGGATCAGCGGATAGCCGCCCGGCTCCGGGATCTTCCCGAATTTAAGGAGGGGGAGGGGTATACCATCAAATCCTGGCGGGACTATAACCGGGCTTTTTTTGGTGCCCTGCGGACGGAAAAACTCCTGATGTTTGTTTTGGTGGGACTCATCTTTATCGTGGTAGGGCTCAATATTTTCCAGGCCCAGCGGAAGGCGGTACTGGAACGCCGGGAGGATATCGGGCTGCTTCGGGCGGTGGGGGGGAGTGACCGGGCGGTACGGCTTATTTTTGTCTGGGACGGGTTTTTTATCGGTATCACGGGAGCAGGACTTGGAACCCTCTTGGGGCTTATTTTAGCCTGTAACATCGGCGTCTTTTTTACCGTCCTTGAGACCGTGGTCAACGGCTTTATCGATCTGTTTAATTTTATATCCCTTTCTTTATTCGGTTCCGGTGTCCCGGGGGATGGGGGATTCGCTTTTTTTTCCCCGACGGTTTTTTATATTAAAGAGATTCCCTCCCGGGTCATTCCCCAGGAAGTATTCTTGATCTTCATGTTTGGTTTTTTATCCGCGGTTTTTGCCGCCTGGTTTGCCTCAAGAAAGATTTCCCTCACTAGGCCGGCGGAGGTGCTGCGTTATGAATGAAGTCGATGGAAAAAACATACTGGTATCGGTTCGGGACATCGTCAAGGATTATAAATCCGGCGCGGAAATTTTGCATATCCTCAAGGGTATCACCTTTGATATACCCGAGGGGAGTTCCGTAGCCGTCAGCGGTCACAGCGGCAGCGGGAAAAGCACCCTCCTCAATATCCTGGGCGGTCTTGACCGTGCTGATGCCGGGTCCGTTGATGTGGGCGGGGTGAAAATCACCGGACTTTCGGAGAGCGGCTTGAGTTCCTACCGAAGCCATAAGGTGGGTTTTATTTTTCAGTTTCACTATCTATTAAAGGATTTTACCGCATTGGAAAACGTCATGCTTCCCGCGTATATGGCGGGGATGCGGAAGAAGGATGCCCTGGAACGGGCCCGGGTCCTTCTGGGGGATGTGAAGATGGAGGAACGGATCCACCATTTCCCTTCTCAGCTTTCCGGCGGAGAACGGCAGCGGGTAGCGGTAGCCCGGGCCATGGTTAATGACCCCGATATCATTCTTGCGGACGAGCCCACGGGTAACCTGGATCCGGTGAACAGTTTGGTGGTGGCGGAACTTTTATACGCCGGGGCGGAAAAGTGGGGTAAAACCCTGATTGTGGTTACCCATGAGGAACAGGTGGCAAAGCGGGCCGGGCTCCGCTATACCCTGGAAGCGGGTATCCTCCGGAAAACCGAAATAAGCGGGGACCGGCGGTGAAGTTTGGTTCCAGTTTTTTTGTTGCCCTCCGGTACCTTCTCGGCAGGGCCCGTGAGGGGGGGCGGTACCTCAGGGGCGCGGTGGCAGGGATAGCCCTCAGCCTTATTCCTATCATAGTTACCCTTATTGTGGCGGACGGTATGATCCGGGGAATTACCGACCGGTATCTTGAATTAGGGACCGGTCACCTGCAGGTATATAACTTCAGAGATCCCGGGGATATTGAGGACCTAATCCCCCGCATGTCCGGAATTGGGGAAGTCCGGGGGATTTGGCCCGAACAGCAAGGCTTGGGGGTCCTGGTAGGTAAATCGGGAAAGACCGGGGCCGCTATCCGGGCGGTGGATCCTGCTTTTTGGAATTATGATGAACGGGGTAGTTATCTGATTACCCTTTCGGGAACCACAAAAATCGAATCCCCCCGGGAGGTTCTTTTGGGAGAAGAACTGGCCCAATCCGCAGGGGTTGCAGTGGGGGATACCGTCAGAATCATGACCATCCGGGTGACCGAAGACGGCAGGAATATTCCCCGGTTTCTTCCCTTTACGGTCCGGGGTATTGTTTCTTCCGGGTATCGGGAATTGGATTCCCTTTGGTGCATTATGAGTTATGAAGGGGGCAAACAGTTTCTGGCACCGGAATTATCCTATACCCATCTGATCGTAAAAATAGCCGATCCCTATAAGGATGCCAATAGGGTTGCCGCATCCCTCTATCAAACCCTGGGGCCCGGATTTGGAATCTATACCTGGAAAGAACTACAACGTTCCCAATATCAATCCTACGAATCCACCCGGCAGCTTCTCCTCTTTATCATGGCCCTCATTGTGGTGGTGGCGGCGGTCAATGTATCCTCTGCCACATCCATGCTGGTCATTGAGCGCAGCCGGGATATCGCGGTCCTCAAGGCTTTCGGGACAAACCCCCGGGAAATCAGCCGGATTTTTCTCTGCGGTTCTTTTTTAACCGGTCTATTGGGGGCACTTATTGGCATTGCCCTGGGGCTTATCATAGGAAATTACATCAATTCCCTTATTCATGGCCTGGAAATCGTCCTTGGTTTTTTTTCATCTCTTTTTAACCGGGAAGGAACGGTTAAGATCCTCGATCCCGGATTTTACCTTGAAATCATCCCCATTATCATTGATTGGACCATGATTTTTTTTATCGGTTTTTTTACGATTCTCTGTTCCATGCTCGCCTCCTGGATTCCTGCCCACCGGGCAGGGAAAATACCCCCCATGGAATTGCTGCGGAAATATTAATCCGGTAACCCCGATAATCCCTATCGTTCCGGCTGTTTACGAAACCACCACGCACGCTATCCCGCTGGGCCTGCCCATAAGGTCCCGGTTCTGCCAGCAGGCGGTAATTGACAGCACCGAACCGGAGGCTTCAGGCGGCAGATCGAGGGTGTAGGGGAAGCGGGTTATCAGCCTGCTTTGGGTGAGGGCGTCCCGGTCGGTGATGGGCTCCTTGCCCCAGGCGTATTTCACCACACAGCCGTTGCAGCCGTAGGGGATGGCGCGGCTCTCCGGTGTCTTCTCGTCGTGGACGCGGATTTCCACCCGGGCGTTGCCCAGGGGCTTGAGTTCCTCCAGGACCGGCACGGTGGCGGGCACGCCGGAGGGGGTAGGAATGGTATCCTTGTTGTGGACGCCCATGGCGGTGCGGTCCTCGTTGGTAACCGGATCAAACTTGAGGTACTGGGCCGTGAAGGGGCGGATAACGGCTTTGGCGGCTTTCCGCTCGTCGTTTTTGGCCTCGGTGTCCACCCGCGTATGGGGCCCCACCGTCTTGAGGTACGCGGCGTGCCAGGCGTCGTAGCGGGCTGCCAGGGCCGTAACCTTTTCCGCGGGGATGTGCGTCCACGCGGGGGGCGTCCCGGAGGTCTTTGTTACCACATAGTTCTGGTAGTTCAGGAACCAGCCGTCAAAATCAGCATCCCGGGTGGGGATATAATCGGCATTATGGGCCATTTTTCACTCCTTATTGTTCTCTAGTACGATATTGATGATGGTAAACCGCTCACCGGTTTTTATTTACGGCTCCCGGTCTTTTATGCGCCGCTCATGGTCTTTTGTGAGCGGCGCATTGTCTTTTGTGAGCTGCTCATTGTCTTTTAGGGGCGGCTCTTGGTCTTTTGGGAGTGGCTCCCTGTCTTTTATGGGCCGCCCATTGTCTTTTGTGAGCCGCTCCCGGTCTTTTCTTTCCTTCTATTCTTAGTTCTCCCAGGCCCCCGCCGTATCCCCCACGCCGCCTGCGGCGGGGTCGTTATACGTCCAGGCCCGGGCACTGCTCTCCCACTGGGCGTAGAGCTTAACCTCCGGGCCCGTGTCGGCATAACGCCGTTTACCGCCGTCCTCGAGCAAAACCGCGTGCCCGTTGCCGCCCGTAGCGGTGTTTTCGCTACTGCCCGCGGTATGGGTTTTATCGGTATCGCCGTAGATGGTCCCGCCCTTTTTGATGAAGGTTCCTCCTGAGACAGCTATCCCGCCGCCGCCCCCGGCGGTGTTACCGCGGACCTCGCCGCCCTCCATGATGAAGGTTCCCCTCACGACATTCATCCCGCCGCCTGCCTTGGCGGTTGTGTTGCCGCTTATCGTGCCGCCTTTCAGGGTGAACGTGGCATTTTCGCCGACAGACATCCCGCCGCCGCTTTCGGTGGCAGTATTATCGCGTATCGCGCCGCCCTCCATGGTGAAGGTGTCTTTGTGGATATTCACCCCGCCGCCGTTTTTGGCGGTGTTGCCGCTCACTTCGCCGCCTTTCAGGGTGAACGTTGCGTTTTCGCCGACGGACACCCCGCCGCCGTGACCTTTGTCGGCGGTGTTGCCGCTTATCGTGCCGTTCTCCAGGGTGAACGCGCCCTTGTTGCCGACATTTACCCCGCCGCCTGAGCCTTCGGTTGCGGTGTTGCCGCGTATCTCGCCGCCCGTCAGGGTGAAGACTGCGTTTTCGCCGACCTGCACCCCACCGCCGCCCCATTCGGTAGCGGTGTTGCCGTTTATCGTGCCACCCGTTAGGGTGAAGGTTCCCTTGTAGATAGACACTCCACCACCACCCTTGGCGGTGTTGCCGCGTATCTCGCCGCCCATCATGGTGAAGGTTCCGTTTTCGTGGATCTGCACCCCACCGCCGCCATTATCGGCATTATAATTATCCGTAATAACAGCGCCCGCCTTCACCTGCAAAATGCCGCCGGAGTGTACCTCAACCAGGGCGCGTTCATTGGCGGCGCTCTCGCGGTTCCCCCGCCCTTTGAGCGTAAGGTTGTTGTCCAGGATCAGCGCAACCCCGTTTTCCACGGCAAAAAGCGCGCCCTTCCCGCTTAAACTAACCGCCCGATCTGCCGTATCGCCTTGTATGGTTATGCTTACCCGCTTGCCATCGTAGGAAAGCTGCCGGGGAGCGCTCGTTTCATCGGCCTTTACCGTAATGGTATACGCGCCGCCTTCCTTCGCGTTGGCGCCGATCCAATCCAATGCCGCGGCAAGGGTGTCATTATACGCACCGGGAATAGCAATGGCGGTAAACTGTCCGTCTTCGCCGGTAGCGGTAACGACGGCAGCGCCGCCGCCGGTGCTGGCGCAGCCCGCAAAGGTGATTACCACCGCCAGGGCGATAAGTCCGCATGAAACAATGGTCTTTATGCTTTTCATAAAATCCTCCGGACGGTTTTACTGTTCCGCCAACAAAAAAACATATAAAAAAACCGGAAGGTTCCTATGCGGGGAACCCTCCGGCGTTTTTTCGGGAAACATGAGAAACTATCGGTATATGCGGTATGAGCGGCAATTCCGCTTTGCGGAATTGCCGTGGAGGGCTGCCCCCCATGGGGGGGCTTGACAGAGCCGGTTACCGGCCCATAATTCCTTGGTTCCTTGGTTCCTTGGTTCCTTGGTTCCTTGGTTCCTTGGTTCCTTGGTTCCTTGGTTCCTTGGTTCCTTGGTTCCTTGGTTCCCTTGGTTCCTTGGTTCCTTGGTTCCTTGGTTCCTTGGTTCCTTGGTTCCTTGGTTCCTTGGTTCCTTGGTTCCTTGGTTCCTTGGTTCCTTGGTTCCTGTGCAGTTCCGCTTCGAGGAACTGGCGGTTCCTTGGGGCGTTTTGTTGCTTAGACGGGCGCTTTTACGGCTCATTTTATGAGTATTTTAGCTTACCGGTAAAATCCATTCAATAGCTTGATATTATTATGGTAGTAAAAAACCACTACATTCCCCGCGTCAAGGAGCTTCCCCGCGAACCGGTAAGCGGGTTCTTCGGTACGGCAACAAATTGGGGGCAAAAAAATTGCGTATAACGTACGTGAACAGGCAAAACGCGGCAAAGTCCCACCGTGTTGTAAGGGTCTATAAATTTATTGACCCCAGAAAAACATCGAAGTTGTTTTGGGCATCCCGGAGATTTTTTTCAGCATCCGCAATGGCGGCATTGAGGGTATCGATCTCCCCATCCATAACGGCCATCCGCCGGAGATACTCCTGGCCCTGGGCACTTTGGTTCCCCGCGGCTTCCAGATTCCGCCGGATCCGGTCCTGTTCTGCGATAAGCCGGGTCCGCTGGGTTTCCACCGTGGTGAGGGCGGTTTTGGCTGCCGCGGTTTTTTGCTGGAGTTCTACCCCCCGGGTCAGGGCGGCTCGTACCGCGGGGGGAATTTCCCCATTGGATGCGTAGGACATGAGGGAATCAAGTCCGAGCTGGGCCAGGGTTATCCGCTCAGCCAGGGGGCTTTCCTCTTTTACGGTAAAATACTGTTCCCCCCCGGCGTCAAGGGTCAGTTCGAAGCGGTAGAGCGCATCGGTTCGCTCATAAAAAGAAGCGGGCTCGGTGAGGGTTGCATTCAGGATAAGCGGATGCTCCAGGATAAGCCGTTTTCCCTCCCGGGAATTGTTTTTAAAGACATAGGCTTTTTCGTAAATCAGTTTCCGGGAAATGGTCATAACTCCCCGGTTAACCGTGACGGCGCTTACCACCCGGGAAACAGAGGAGTTTACCCTGCCGTTAACGGAAAGCTCATCCCCGTAGGAGATGAGCCTTTTTTCCCCCTCCGGAAAAAAATCGATCAGTGCGTCACCGGCATAGGTTCCACCGTCAAAAACCGTAATAGGCCCCGCGGGGAGCCGCATTCCGGTGGTATTGGTCAGTTCCACACTGATAGCGGGGTGGATGATCCCCTTGTTTACGGTATTTGCCCCGGAAAAAACCAGAACCTTTTCCGCCAGGAGTTCCCCCGCTACCAGGGGCAGCATGGCGCTTTGCTGCCGGGCAAGACTGACCGGATGCCGGAGGGTAAATTCAAACTGATCCCCCGCCATCGAAGGCAGGGCGGTTTCCATAACCCCCCCGGCTACGTTGGGGGCCGGCGCCGGCATTTCCGCCATCTCATCATAGGTTTCCTGGACGTATTGTACCCGAGGGGCAGACCGGATTTTAGCCGCACTGTCCTCCGGGTAGCCCTGGGCCGCATATCCCGAATCATAGGTCCGGGCCTCGGCGGCGCCGGCGATTGCCAAGGGCAGCACCGGCCGGTTCACGTAGTAGGGGGGATAGAGGTTCTGAACAAAGGAGACCGGTTTCCCCGTAACCAGGGAGAGTTCCACCCCATCCCAGTCTACATCCCCGGCATTATCCACTATAGCCCAACCTTGGAGGAAGGGATTGTCCCGGGATAGATCCAGACGGTAGGAAACCTTCCATACCGGGGCGGGGATCACGTAACTTATGGAGATGTTCCGCTCGGATGAACCGGGGAGTTCTACCCGCAGATTACGGGTATCCGAAACCCGGGAATCCCTGATAAGGTCCAGGGCCCGGTTTAAATCGGCGTTGATCTCCGGATCTTTAAAAACAAAACGGCTTATTTCCCGGAGCCCCACCGCCCGTATGCCCTGGGGGGTCACGAGGGAAAGCCAAGCCTCCGGCGATCCCCGGGGAGAGGATTCCTCCGCCGGTATCGCCGGCCGGTATTCGATCCCCAGGATCCTCCCCGCAATGAGGGTAGAGGTATATACCTCTATGTCCGTGCCGGTAAGCCCTCGTAATAGCTCCACGATATCGGTATTCCCTGAAAGATCGATCCTGAGACTCTTCAGGGTCCGGTATAAGGTCTCCTCCGAAGGGTAACTTACCGATGGGGAAGGGGAGCGGGGGTCATTAATAACCAGGGATTTAAGGGCGTCATTAACCGCCGCTATTTTAAAGGGGAGGTCTATCCTCACGGAACCCGAAACGTCCCCCTGATGTTCAAAATAAGCGACCCCGGAGGAGAAAAGGGCTATCCGTTTAAGGGGGACCAACGTTTTCCGGACCGCCTCTGACGGCGCCGTCCCGTTTTTTTCCCGGGACAGATTCTCGCTTGTTCCCGAAACATCCATTCCTGATTGGGCCGTCAAACCTGTTCCGGCCAGGAGCATCAACCACAAAGCAAAGACGCACCTTCTTTCCATAACATCCCTCCTTATTTTTATCGCCCGGCAGAGCCACGGGATATGAAACCCTCGCCGCGAGTCAATTACCGGCCTTCTGCCCGGTGTTCCAACCGGAGGGTCTTGGTCGGCTGATCGCAGAGCTCCGGAGGGCCGTAATATTGGATGGCCCCAGGAAAAACAAAACTGGTTTTTACCGCCCAGGTATCCCGGGCCTCAACAAAGGTCTTAAAGGGCGCCCCTTCCAATTCTACCAGGGCCTTTTTGATTACCGGCTTTTTGGAACCCTTTCGGTGTTCCATATTCATCATCATGGTAAGGGGTACCCCTCCGGCTGTCCACTGGTCCGCCGGGGCGGTGAGGTTCCGTACACTGGAAAGATAACCGGTAAGTCCCGAGGCGATGAGCACAAAAGCGCTGAATCCCAAGGTGTAACAGTAGTCAGCATCGAAGTTCGAAGGAAAGGCGCAGCGGCCTTCATATCCAAAAAAATGTCCCAGGGCACTGAATTTTCCCCCATAGGTTCCGGCTTTTTTGAGTTTCGAAAGTTTTTTTTCTACCATACTGATGAGAAGCTTCTCCGTTTCAATCCGGGAAACCTGAACATTACCGTGGGGATCCCGATCCATAATAAGCTGTTGGGCGATTTCCCCCGGAAGGCTTTGAAAAAGGGAATGGGAACCGGGAGAAAGGATACCCGCAAGCCAGGCGCGCTGGTCTTCAAAGCCCCCAAGAGTGGCAAAGGTTTCGGCGTTGACCGCTATTACATCGTTCAACTCGGCGATAAGTTTTTTCATTTCCGGGATAAATTCCACGACCCCTTCGGGGATCAAAACCACCCCGAAATTTTCCTTGTTTTCCGCTCGTTTTACCACGGCGTCGCAGATCTGATCCACAATCCGGCCCAGGGAAAAATTCTTCGCCTCCACCTCCTCGGAGATAAGGCAGATATTCGGCTGAGTTTGCAGGGCGCATTCCAGGGCAATGTGGCTTGCGGAACGGCCCATGAGCCTGATAAAATGCCAATACTTTTTGGCGCTATTGGCGTCCCGCGCTATGTTTCCGATGAGTTCGCTGTAGGTTTTTACCGCCGTATCAAAACCAAAGGACGCTTCGATATATTGATTTTTCAGATCCCCATCTATGGTTTTTGGGCACCCGATTACTTGGACCGCCGATCCCTGGCTTAGGAAATATTCCGCCAGGAGGGCCGCGTTGGTATTGGAATCATCTCCTCCGATGATGACCACCGCATCCAGGTTAAGTTTTTTGGCTGTTTCCAAGGCTGCGGCAAATTGTTCCGGGGTTTCAATTTTGGTTCTCCCCGAACCTATCATATCAAAGCCGCCGGTATTGCGGTAGTGATCGATAAAATCCCCGGTAATTTCCAGGGCCTTATTGTCCGTAAACCCTCCGGGACCGCCGAGAAATCCATAGAGCTTTGAATCGGTATTTCCCTTTTTAAGGCCGTCAAAAAGACCGGCGATAACATTGTGTCCCCCCGGAGCCTGTCCCCCGGAAAGGATTACCCCCACGGTTAATTTTTTTTGTATTTTTTCATTTTTTCCCGTAACAAAGGTTACCAGGGGCTTACCATAGGTATGTTTAAAAAGTTCCCGTAGTTCCCCCTGATCCGACACGGATTCGGTAGGGGCGCCTAATTCAAGGGCTATCTCGGTAATTTCCCCGGCCAACCCGGCGGGCAGTTTTGGTTTATAAGCATAACGAAATTTTTGAAGAGCGGATATTTCCATTATGTTCTCCTTATGATGTTTTCGTGTTTATAATGAACTTATCCAAAACTGAAGTTTTGGAACCGCCTCAATGATAACCAAAATAACCGGTCTAAAGCAAGCCGGGTATGAAGTCTATCCGAGCAGAATGGAACCTTAAGCGTATCCTGGGGGTAAGGATTGATCCCTGAATTTAAAACCGTACTCTATTCAACGGCCCAGGCGGGCCATTTTAGGAAGCCCTTCATTAAGGATGTATGGTGGTACCTAAAAAATCTTCTTCCCGGAGGATTTTTTTTAAGTTTTCCAGATTTCGTCCCCCGGCACATATTACCGTGAGGCCGATTTTTGCCCCGTGGCGGCTTGCCACCGGGTCAAAGGGCACGTTTTTACCGGGAACCCATTCATCACCGACCAGGGCACGGAATTCCGTCCAGGATAAAGCGGTCAGGGGTTTTGCTTCCGGATTGGTCCGAGGATCATCGCTGTAAACCTGTTCGATATTAGACAGGTTGATAACTTTATCTGCCTGGAACCGTTCCGCCAGGAGTACCGCATCGTAGTCCGAGGAAAATCCCGGTTTCCATCCTGCCGCCACCAGGACCCGGCCAACCAGGGGACCCACCCGGGAAGGATCGGTGACCACCTCCTGAGTGCACCATTCTCCCATCACCGCCTTTACCAGTTGGGCATTAAGCCGGGTAGCCATAACGCCTATCCAATCAGCCGCTTCAGCCATTACCGCGGTACTTATCCTGCGGTATGATTGCTGCCAAGCCCGGGCGGGACCTCCGCCGCCTACCACTAAGATAAAGCGCCGTTTTTCATCTTCCCGCAAAAACTCTCCGATAAGGGATACAAAGTCCTTGAGAAATTTTTCATCCACCCCATCGGGGGCGACAATGGACCCCCCCAGGGAAATAACCGTTATCATATATACTCCTTACCTCTTATCATGATACACCAGTACCACCTATCACGATTAGTTATTCTTCTAACGAAGTAATTATAACATCTCCCCATTGGGAATCATAGTTAATACCCCCGGAAGATTCTTCCCAGATGTTTTGCAGGGCAAAATCCCGTTCCCGGGACACGGTTTTTCCCCGGACTTCCATTTGGGATAAGACCCGTTCTCCCCGGGAAAAGGCAACATGCCGGTTATCCATATTGCCGAAATAGTAAGCCGCCCGATCTTGCCGGAGGGTAAAGGCAAAATCAGCCGGGACAGTCCCCGTTCCCAAGGCGGGATCCAGGGGTATCCAGCCGAACCCGTCAATCCAAAACTCCGCCCAATAGTGGCGGATCGCCTTCTGGGACCGGCCGATTAAAACCCCTGATACGGGCAGAGCGGGGATACCCCCGGCCCTGGCCATGGCGCAGAAAAACAGGGCCGCCCCATAGGGATCGGTCCGTTTCCTGTCCAAGGCTTCCAGAACACCTCCGGTTACGGGTTCCCACCGTATTCCCCCCTGGGTAATAAGCCAATCGTATATTTTCCGGGCCTTCAGGTAAGGATTCCGTTCCCGCCCAATAATGGTATTGGTATGGGTCTTGATCAAGGCATGGTCCGAAGGGATCAATGGGCCAGGAAGGGTATAAACCGTTTCCATGGGAAAGGTACCGCTTTCCTTGATCAACGACTCTTTGATATTGGTCGTAATGGCGTATGTTTCCAGCCGAAAGGAGAGGGTAGTCTCCATGGTGGTATAAGGGGCGAGATCATTGAATTTAAACAGGACCGTCTCCCGATAATTTTCCATAAAAGGCGCCCTGGTCCAGGATAAGAGCTGAACCGATGGTTGGGAAGACGAAAGAACCGGCCGGGGAAGCCAAAGGTAAAGAGAATGGGAAGCCGGTACTTCCCTGGTCTGAATCCCCACCGTATAATTGAGGGTATAGGTCTGTTTCTCCCCAAAAACTTTGGTTCCGGGTTTATCGGTAATTTCAAAAAAAAATGGTTCTGAATTTCCTCGGAATGTCCGAATCTCAAGATTCCCGCTGGCCGCGCCGTCGGGGACCCGGACTTGAATTTCCCGATCACTCCACAATTCATATCCAAAATTGGAATCAAAAACTTCCGTCCATACGGGAATGGTATCCCGGAGGGGCGAGTCCTCATCCCGGGTAAAAAATACCCCGCTGGTATCCCGGCTCGAACCAAAATTACTTCCCTGAATGATAATCAAAGCCCCAATGACCGCGGAACTCGGTTCGACCGACAATATCCGGGGGCTTTTATCCATATCGGACCCGGACGTCGGCTGAGGTAGGGTAGTCCGATTGGAAATTAAGACAGGGTTGCTTTTTTTATCCCCCCTTTGGATATATATAAGGGCGGATTCCCCAAATTCCGGGAGCCGCAGGGCAATTTTTGTATCCGTCCATTCGATATATGAGGACATGGTGGGGAAAATCTGCGCGATGGTAACATAGGATTTATCCTGGACATCCCCAAAATTTTCGCCCAAAATAGTGAGGATCTCTCCCGGCGTTCCGGTTCTGGGATTTATAGAAACAATATGAGGAGGGGGATCCCCGCAGGCGATAAGTCCCCCCGATATACATAAAACCAGAAGAATCATGGGGCCTGTAGCGGTACGGATTTTATTATTACTCGTCGACATTACGATTCGGGTTATTCTTTTGGTCCTTAACATAGGGATGTAACGCTAACCGTATTTCAATATGGGCTTCATTAAGAGATTTTCGTGAACCCAGGGGGAAAAAATAGATCTGTTCCCCGAATTTCATGGGTATGGTCTGCATGGTTGTTTGATACCGGATTCCTTCGTTGGGTACATTAATCCAGATCTGCCCCTGTGCCACCAGCACATTGTTTCCGTCATTTCTGAAATAAGGGGTAAATTGTACCGCCACCACGATATTTTCCCCCACCAGCCGTAAGCCGACGGGTCTTCCGGGGATAGTTACCTTTGAATTCGTCGCATTCCACACTTCCTGCTGGTTTTCTTCCACAACCCGGGCGACGATGTCTAATACAACCGCCTGTTCCCGCAGGCCGGGTAACATATCCTCAAGGACCGTGTCCTGGGGAAATATCAAAGTATTGGCGCTTATAAAGAAGATACTTCCCCATAACACCAAAGGTTTAAGGATCATCGGGGCAATGTACTCCTTGAATAGTCCTCCGCCCTGATATATAGAGGTTCACCATAACTCATAAAACTTTTGCTTTCAGGAAGGCGGAGAATAACAATATCATCCTCATCACTGAGATATTGCAACACCCCCCGGATATCCGAAACCGGGGTTATCCCTTGCAGGTCCAGACCTATCCCATTGGCGGCGGTTATTTCTTGGGGGACCATCATCGGGGTAGGACGGTTTAACAAAACCAAGGTAAAGGCCACCGCCAGCAGGGCCGCCATGGCCGCCGCCAGGGGCAGGGGAATGACAATCGAACGCCGCCAGAGGTTTTGCCGGAATTTTACTTCGACCGGTTTTTCTTCCGGGACGGCTAAATTTTGCCAAACTCTGGTCTTTGCCTCTTCCGTCCGGGAATTAACGGCAGATGCTTCCCCACCGGCGGACGGAAAGAAAAAAGACCGGTATTGTTCCAATCTTTTTCTACATTCCGGGCATAGGGCAAGATGAGCTTCCATTTTTTCTCTCCAGGGAGAGGGGAGTTCCTTGTCGTAATACACAGAAAGGATCTGACGATTTGGACACATACTAACCATCCTTCGTTAAGATTCCGGCTAAACGTTCTCGGGCTCTGAATATCCGGACCTTAACGTTCCCTTCGCTTATACCAAGAGCCCGTCCGATTTCTTTATAATTCAATTCACCATACTCTTTTAATATTAATACTATCCGTAAATTCTCAGGAAGTTTTTCCAGCGCCTTCTGAATTTCACTTTGCGTTTCCTGCCTGAGTAAAATTCCTTCTCCGGTTTCCTGGGTTTGGGTAAGTTCCCGAAAAGCCCGTTGATATGCCCTCCGTTCCCGCTCTTTCCGTTTTGCGTAATTCAACGCCGCATTTTTCACTACCCGAATGAGCCAATATTTTGCTTCCTCTGGATTTGGAAAAACCATGTTTTTTTCATATAACCGAAAAAAAGCCTCCTGACATAGATCTTCCGCGGCCTCCTCATCGGCCACAATACGATATGCCACTCGAAATAGTATCGAAAATGTGGAATCGTAGATCCTGCGGAATTCCGCCATCGATACTTTCCTATCTATATCCTGAAACAAGTTTTTACCTCAATCGTTACAGCCTTACAGCTATTTATTCGGCGGGGGCTTATACCCCAAAACCCGTCTTCCGGCCGGGGATCATTCACGGCGCCAAAGGGTTCCAGAGGGCCCGTCTTCCAATATTATTCCCCGTTTTTTTAAGGCATCCCGAATTCCATCCGCCTTAACAAAATCTTTATATTTCTTTGCCGCCTGCCGCTCTTCTATCAAGGCCGCAATTTCCCGGACAAAATCCTGATTTTCCACCCGGTTCCACACCCCCTCTGCCTCCTTTGCCAGACCGAGGCCCAGGACCCGGTCCATGGTAAAGGCCGCCGACAAAGCTTCCTGGGGGGAAACTTCCGTATCCCGGAGGAGGGTCCATAAACTGGCCAGCGCCTTGGGGGTGGAGAGATCCTCATCCAGGGCCGCATCAAAGGCTTCCAGATATGCGTCGGCTTTACCATACCCACCATCCGTTTCCGCCAAAACCGGGATAAGCCCTGTTTTTTCCGCCAGGGCCTTCACCCGATCAAGGAGGGATTTTCGGGCATTCCGGGCGCCGTTGAGGGCTTCAAAGGAAAATTGCAGCTGGCTCCGATAATGCCCCCCCAGGAGAAAATACCGATAATCCAGGGGATCGTACCCGGAATCAACCAAAGATTGAAGGGTAAGAAAGCCCCCTGCGGATTTGGACATTTTTCCCTTATCCATCACCAGGAATTCGTTGTGGATCCAATAGCGCACCCAGGGATGTTTTCCCGTGGCCGCTTCGCTTTGGGCTATTTCATTGGTATGGTGGATGGGGATATGATCGATCCCTCCGGCGTGAATATCAAACTGCTCCCCCAGATATTTAATGCTCATGGCGGAACATTCAATATGCCATCCCGGGTAACCCCGTCCCCAGGGGCTGTCCCAAACCAGGGCCTGGTTTTCAAATTTACTTTTGGTAAACCAGAGGACAAAATCCTGGGGGTTTCGCTTGTTTTCATCCGGTCCGGTTCGGGCGCCGGTCCTGAGCTCATCCATCCTGAGCAGGGCTAAGTCTCCGTAAGAGGGGAAACGGCTTATATCAAAATAGAGGTTCCCTCCGGCAAAATAGGTGAACCCCCGATCTTCGATTCTTTTTATCAACCCTATCATATCTGCGATATGATCCGTGGCTTTACAAACCACCGTAGGGCGTTGAATATTAAGACGTTCGGTATCATTAAAAAAAGCCTGGGTATAAAATTCGGCGATTTCCAGGACCCCCTTTCCCCGTTCCTCGGCGCTTTTTACCATTTTATCATCACCGCTGTCATTATCCCCGGAAAGGTGCCCTACATCGGTAATATTCATCACATGGGTCACCCGGTATCCCCGCCGGGTAAGGGTTTTTACCAGAATATCGTGGAGGACATAGGCCCGGAGATTTCCGATATGGGCGTAATTATATACCGTGGGACCACAACCGTAAAATCCAATCTGGCCGGGAACCAGGGAATTAACGGCTTGAAATTCCCTCCCCAGGGTATTGTATAGGGTAAGCGCCATGGAACCTCCGGAAAAAAACTGATACCATGTTTTTGATTATGAATACCCTACGGGAAATGATAGAAAAAATCAATATGGAGACAAACTTTTCCGGGGAACTGCGGTTTAACGAACCCATGGCTGCCCATACTACCTTCAATGTCGGGGGACCGGCGGATCTGTGGGTAAAACCCGGGGAGGACTTCTTCCCCCGGTATACGGCGGTCCTTTTAAAAGAGGCCCGGTCTTACGGGATCCCGGTTTTTATTCTAGGGGGAGGGGCCAATATCGTGGTTGCTGACCGGGGTATCCGGGGTATTGTATTGGATACTTCGGGATGGATGGGATGGTCGGTCCTTCCTCCGGGGAAGGGGAAAAGGCAGGACGGAGATTGGATCTGTATGGGAATCCGTTCGGGAACCACGGTGGACGCCGCTGCGGAGGCCGCTGCCGGGCTGGGCCTTGGGGGACTTGAGTTTCTCGCGGGGATGCCCGGTTCCGTGGGGGGGGCGGTATGGATGAATGCCCGGTGTTACGAACGGTCCGTTTCCGACATCCTGGTGCAAACCGAATTTTTGGATGCCGCCTACATCCTGCGGGAGATCCCCTTTCGGGCAGAGGATTTTGCCTATAAAAAGAGTCCTTTTCAGGATATGCCGGGGCTTATCCTTTCCGCCCAGTTTCGCCTGGCTCCCCGGGATAGGGAGGACATCCGGGGGGAAATGGAAAAACACCGTCAGGATCGGGAGCGGAAGGGACATTACCGTTACCCTTCGGCGGGGTCAGTCTTTAAAAACAATCGGGAATTCGGGAAACCTACGGGGAAGATCATCGATGAACTGGGACTCCGGGGGCTGCGGCAGGGAGGAGCGACAGTGGCGGACTACCATGGTAATATCATCATCAATACCGGAAACGCCACGGCCGCCGATATCCGCGGTCTGGTTGAAACCGTCGGGGACAGGGTCTACACCGCATTGGGTATCCGCTTGGAGCCGGAGATCCTCTTTGTGGGGGATTGGGATGGCTACGAGGGTATACCCACGAGGGACGTTTTATCCTAAGGGTCACCTCGTTTCGATATGAGAAGCGCCGCTCCTATAAGCCCCGCATCATCTCCGAAATGGGCTTTTCTGATGCACAGATAGGATACGGTATATATAAGCTCAGCAATTTGTATCATCTGGATACCGGAAAGGTATACTGCGCGGATTTGATACTTTGTCAGATCGCCGAGGTTTTTGGCGATCGCATTGACAAAACCTGGAGTGGTTCCCTATACTTTTAACGATTATAGGGGGGGGCATGTCCGGGAAGCTTGAGTTAAGTTTTGTAAATTTTCCGAAAAATGCCTATATCACCCTAGAGGGTAAACAAAATGCCGATAGGTTTTTTATTATACACCGGGGTAAAGTTCGGCTTTCCAAAGAAGTGGAAGTGGTGGCGGAAGAGGGGCGTGATATTTTAGGGCCCGGAGATTTTTTTGCGGTTATTTCTACCATGTCTTCCCACAGTCATATTGAAACCGCCCAAGCCGTAACGGATGTTACGCTTATTTCGGTCAAAAAGGAACAGTACAGTCAGCTTATCCAGAACAATACTCCGGTGGCCATGAAGATCATCCTACAATTTTCAAAGCGGATGCGGTATCTGGACGAAGCCCTGACCCGGTTGACCTTGAAAAATACGGCGGAAAATGATCCTTCCCATCTTTTTGATGTGGGAACCTATTACCACAAACAAAGCCAGTTTAATCAGGCCTACTATGCCTATCATCAATATGTAAAGTACTGTCCCGGGGGAAAAATGGTGAATCAAGCCCGGGAAGAGATGATGAAAATTGCCCTTTATGCCCAAAATATTACATTGATTCATGAACCTGATGATTTCAACCGGGAGTATCCCAAGGATTCCATGCTTTTTTCCGAAGGTGAACCGGGGGATGAGCTGTATATAATCCAGAAAGGGTCGGTGAAGATCACTAAAATCGTGGATAATAACGAGGTACTCCTGGCGGTTCTTAAAGCCGGGGATATTTTGGGGGAGATGGCCTTATTGGAGTCCAAACCCCGGTCGGCCAGCGCCATAGCCTTTGAAAACTGTTCGGTTCTGGCAGTAAACCGGACGAATTTTGTTCGGATGGTCGGAACCCAGCCTCAGATTATCGCCCGGCTGACCACGCTATTATCGGAACGGCTTTGGTTTGTTTATAAACAGCTGGCGAACACCCAGATCGTCAATCCCTTGGGCCGCATGTATGATGCCCTTTTAATCCAACTTGAAAAAAATCGGGTTACCCTCAGTTTAGAGCAATCCTATGTTTTTGATTTTGGTCCCCAGGAACTTTTTAATATGGTGGGGCTTTCCAGAAACGATGGTATGTCGGTATTTCGGAAAATGACGGAAACCGGGAAAATTCAGGTTTTCGAGAATAAAATAATGGTGATGAGTGTTTTAGAAATCCTGCGGCAGACCGATTTTTTCAAAAAAATACAGAGAATTGGGTAAGGTTTTGAAAAAAATGGCTGCCGAACCGTTTTTTTACCCTAAAGCTAAGGCGGCTTTCCCAAAACTTCAGTTTTAGGGGAGCCGCTTTTCACCGATATTAAATTGAGGGATCGCATGATATTCATAAAAGGGCTTTGTTGTTTTAAATCTAAGGCTGCTGTTTCTAAATTTGACTTTTTGAAACAGCCGTATCTTTTAATTTTGGGTTGGCTCCTCTTAGCCATCCCTGTCTATTCTCAGGATAGCCCTGATGGGATCGGCGTTATACCTACCGCCGAAACTCCTGAAGTGAGGAACCTTCCCCGGACTTTCCGGGAAATTTCCCTGGGGATGAGTCTGGAGGATCTCAAAAAGATTCTGGAACAGGATGGGCTTTTTCACTTCCGGGGAGATCGGGATGTGTCCTTTCTCCCCACGGGAGAACAAAGTCTGGTGGAGACCACCGGTTTTTCCTTTATCCGGCGGGCCTTTTTTCAGTTGCGGGAGGGATCGTTATTTATCATGGCCTTTTCCCTGGACCCGTCCCTCATTGATCATTATTCGGTATTCATCGATTTTGTTAAAAAATATGGGGAGCCCCTTTTTCTCAATCCAGGACAGGCGGTATGGGAATCCGAGGATACGCGGATCGCCATTGAGCGGCCTTTGACGGTTAAATATATCGATAAAGCGGCATTTGCCGAAATTATGGGAGAATCGGCGGTAAAGGAATCCGGGGAAGTTTTTTTACGGGAGGAATTCCTCAATGGCTTTTAACGGCCCCAAGCCGCGTCTTCTGAAACAGGGCTCGGAATTTTTAGTCTTGATTCTCCTGGTTTCCGTTGGGCAGATCCATTGTACTCCCTCGGAAAAGAAATTGGAAACCGCCGAATTCACCCTGGAAAAGGCCGGAGGGGATCGGATTCGGATTCAAGTTGAGATCGCCCGTACCGAAGCGGAACGGGCCCAAGGGCTTATGCACCGTACCGCCCTTCCCGATGGGGAGGGGATGTTGTTTGTTTTTGAGCGGGACCAGATCCTCTCATTTTGGATGAAAGATACCCTTATCCCTCTTTCCATTGCCTTTATAAGTTATGACGGCCGGATCCTGGAAATCTATGATATGCAACCCCGGGATCTTAGCTCCGTCCATTCCCGCCGTTCGGTCCGTTATGCCCTGGAGGTTCCCCAAGGCTGGTTTGAACGGACCGGTATAAGGGTGGGGGATAGGCTGAATCTGCGGTGAGGGGACCATATAACAGAACGGTACCGGATATTACCATCTGTCACCGATCCGCTGTCGGCACTACATCCATATCGTCGTAGTTCTGATTTTTCCCGGCCATACTCGGTAAGATCCGGCTTATCTCCGCCGTACAGAAGGCTTGGACCTCCTCCAAAACCGCTTCCCCGGTCAGTTCCGGCCGGCGGTGCTTTAATGCCGCCCCAATGGGGAGCAGGGTGGCCAGGATCAGCCTTTCATCTTCCTTGAGCTTTTCCAAAAGTTGCGGTATTCCCTGCCGGCAGGACGGAAGGGAACCTATCTTTTTTTGATATTCCAAGAGAAAATCCTTCGCAGTCATGGTCAAGGGACCGGAGGAAAAAAAATGGAGAAGCCCCGTAACTGAGGGGATATTGGATTTTTTTTCCAGAGCCAGGGGAGGACCCATACCGGGGATGGCTCGGACCGTACCCAGGGTATGGGCCTTTTCCTCAAGCCCTTCCCGGTAACGGGACATGATTTTTGTCTCGTAGTACCAGGAATCCCCGGTCCCCACCCGGGTAAGGGAAGGACTGCGGTAGAGAAAATCTGAAAAAAGGGATTCCATCGGGGAGAAGCGGTTCTGTCTTTTATCGAAATAGGGGTAAATATAGGTCCCCCGGGCATAGGTAATACCCCGGGGATAGGAAAAATCAGCCCCGTAGAGTTCTATTTGCTGCGCTCCTAGGATATCCGCCAGGGACAGCGCCGCATAGGTAACATTACCCCCGGAGGTATCCACCGGGGGTAAAGAACGCCAAAACCGGGATATATATCGGGTCAGGGGATGTCCGCTTGAAAAAAAATGGAGGTTTTTTGAACAGGCTGCCACCGCCGGAGGACTCGCCAAATCCAGGAACAGGGGGATATGACCGGGAAGCCCTCCCATAAAGTGGTAATAGCTGATATGCTGACAATCAATCGAAATGACCGCATCCGGTTCCACCCCCGCGGAAAGGAGGCTTGGCAGGGAGGTATCGGTGGCTATTAGGTAACAGGAGTCCCGCCGTCGGATAAGTTCCGGAAGCTGCGCATCCAGGGAAGGACCAGCAGCGCTGATTGCGGCATAACGGATCGGCGGAATTGGGGGCGCTTCCTGTTCCGCCCAGAAGAGGTTTCGGATAATATTTGAAAACCATCGTTTTCCAAAATAGGCCTGAACCGAATAATCCCCTTTAACCCGTTCAATGGCCCGGGTAAAGGCATCGGCGGCTTCGTTAAACCGGGCCTGATCAAAGCCGGTCCTGGTCCGCAGGGGAAGAACCCGGATACCTCCATATAAAACCGGCTGATAAATCTGGGGAATATACGTTTCCAGAGCCGCCGGGGAAACATCCGCCAATAGGCGAAACCGGGAATCGTTAAAGATATGGATGTATTCTTGGGAACTTAACAATTCCGCAAGTCCGTTTAAATCATACTCCACCACCAAAACCCGGTATATATCCTTCCGTTCTAAGGCTGCCTCGATATGATATCCGCCGCCAAGGCCGAAAAAAACCAGGAACCCCTCATCGGCTGTCGTAGAAACCAGCCGTCTCCCTTCTTTTTGGGGATCCACCAGGGAATGAAGGGGATGGGCCGCTCCGGCGGCATCTATCAGGGCGGGAACCTGAGCCCCGGAACGGGCGGTGAGGAATTTATACCGTCCCCGGGTTGTTTCCGCCATAGTAAGCCGGGAACAAAGTTCCGGATCCGAAACCGAAAGGGCCAGAAGATTCCGTTCAAAAAAATATCGTCTATCCATTCCGGCGCCTTCCTGAAAAATAAGGTCCCACCAGGGAACGGATAACTTTTTCTAAGGCCCGGGGTGAAGGTTCTTTTTCCCCGGAAAGAAGGAGCGGGGATAACTCCCCGGTAATGATTGGGGCAAAACCGGGATCCGAAAGGGCCTGTAACAGGGCTTCCAGGGCATGTTCTGCGGGAAAGGAAGGCCTTATTCGTGCCGAGAAGTTTAATATTCCCCCGCCGGAAGGGATCCTTTCCTTTGCCATCGTTACCTTTTCCCCGGAACCGGAAAGGCCCGGTTTTACCACATCTATCAGGGAATTAAAAACCGGGTTATTTTTTCCCAGGGTATGGAGACGTTTGGGATACGTTTCCAGTTGTCGGCCGAACCAGGCTGCATAGATTCCATGGTTTCCCGAATCGGCGATGGCCCCGGCCCGGACAAAGGTTTCCGAATAAAGGGGATGAAACCGGGAAGCGCCCAGCTCAAGGAGACGGTTGAAGCTATAGGGCCGGGCATGGGTACAGAGATCCCGGTGGGACAGATCCGTGCCGGTAATAAAAATCTCTCCATGGGTAAGTTCCAGGGCAAGTTCCAGGGCAGCGGCGGTCACCGTCCCCCGGGAAGGCAGCGCTATAAAGGGGATGGCCATGCTTTTTAGGAGCAGATTTTGCCAGACACTGCCGTCGCTTACTACCAAGATGGGTAGTTCTCCGCATTGGGAAGGGAGGGATGCATTCAAGGTGACGGTCAGAGCCGGTGGCTTTTTTCTTAGAGCCCCCCGGAGATGAGCCGCCGCCCATCCGCCGCCGTCGGTACTTATGATGAGATCGGGCAGGATCCCCCCGGCGGCCAGGGCTTCCGCCGATGAAGCGGCGGCCAGGATCCCCAGGGCTTCCCTTTGTTTCCATTTCTGTATCAGGGGGATGGTTTCCTCCAGACTCGGCCCTGCCCCGGTGATGACCACCGGGATAGATAACGGGACCGGTTCCAGGACTTGTTGGAACAGCTTGAGGTTTTTAAAGACATTTTTAAACCATCTTTGACCAAAGCCCGTAACGGTTCTCACATTGGCGTCAATCCGTTTGATAAAGTCGGCGGCCTCGGAAAGAAGCCTGAGATATTCCTCGCCATAAGCGCTTAGGGAAGGCCGCCATTCGATAAGTCCAATAAACCGGGCTTCGATATCAGGGATCTCTTCTTCCAAAAATCGTTGGACCGGAAGCCCCCTTCCGGGACCCCACACCGCATCCACTTCCGGGGTTTCGCCGCCATTTTCCGGGTATAAAAAAAAATCCGAAATATGTAACACAATAATTTTCGCCAGGGGGTTATTTTTCCGTAATATCGGAACCATATACCCAATTCCCGGTTCGATAAGAATAAAAAACCGGATATTTTCCCGAAATTTAAGGGCGTTAATGTATTTTTCCGCCTCCAACCGAGGGTTATACCGGGAATGTAACGCCTGTTTTCCGGCGTATACTGTGGGTGCCCCACTTCCGGTAGGGACCAGCCGTTCCCGCATGGTTACAGATAGGGCCTTAGGCTCTCAAAAGCCCCTTCGGGATTTTCCGACTCAAAGAGAAAACAAACTTCTGTTTTGAGGGTTCCTGAAATTCTATGGGCAACCAATTCTTTATCAATAGAGGAGGGGAACAAAATAAGACAACGGAACGGGGGAAGCGGCAGAGTCAGGGCGAAGGAAGCGGTTATGGCGGAAAGCTCATCGTTAAAGCCCCGGTACTCCATATTTTCCGGTGTTTCAAAGATTATTCCACTTAAGACCCCATGAGCCGTATGGTATTGAATAAATTCTTCTTCTATTATTTGCCGGATAATCCGGGAAGTGGCTTTACTTAAAAGCCCCATTTTAGACCAAACCTAATTCCTCAAAAAGTTTTTTATAGGTATCGTAATATTCCGATTGGGCAAATTCCTCAATTTTTTCTTCCGGCAGGGATTCCAAAAGCTGATCCATATAAGAAAGGACCACCTTCAACTCCTGTTTAAGATTATCCGGAACATTCGGCTCTTCAGATACCTCTCCGGTAACTTCCTCATCATCAGTATACTGGATAGCAGGTTCTTCCTGGATGGTTTCATCGATGGCATGGTCAAAAGAAACCTGGGAATCATCGGACTCCACCACAAAATCTTCGGGGACAACCTGGGCGAAATTTTCTTCTTCTACGGGGAAGCTGTCTTCATCCGTTTCCTGCACTTCTTCCACATCGGATAGGAGATCCTGAGGTAATTCATTGGAATCGAAATCTGCCTCGGGTAGATCAATGGATATTTCTTCTGGAACCTCCTCGGAAAACTCCAAAACCTCCTCCGTATCTTCTTCGGGAAGTTCCAGGGATTCTTCCAGATCAAGGTCAAGGGAGATTGATTCCAAGGACGGCTCCTGAATGGGATTTTCCACCACATCCCCGGAGAGATCCGGTTCGTCAATAACGGCGTTGGATAAGTCAAGGGCTTCTTCTTCAAAACCGTCTTCCGCCGGAACCTCTTCATCAAGATACCCGGTATCATCCGGTGCCGCAGTCATGGGCTCGACTCCCTCTTCCTGAAGCAGCTGTAATTCTGAGGAAGCCTCTATCGGGGGGATTTCCTCTGGAATAACTTCTTCCGGGGTATACTCAAAACCCAGGGGGGGGGAGATGGGCTCGTCGGAAATATCTATATCTATGGACTCACTAAAATCATCCCCCGGTTCCTCCGAAATAACCGGTATGTCCGTATCTTCTTCGGGAATCGAAGGACTTATGTCCGATTCCACCGAACCTTCAAAATCCAAATTCTCAAGGGGTCCTTCCTGAAGGGGCGAGATATCCTCTGCCTCAGATTCAAACTCCAGGGATAAGGAATCATCCTCCAGAGAAACATCGGACAATCCCGTTTCCATGCCCTCTCCGGAAGACTCGTCCTGAACCGTGATGGATGCTTCCGGTAAAAGGTCCTCTTCAAAAAGATCTTCCGATGCGGAAAGGTCCACTTCCTCGGAAACGAAAAAATCCCCGGTGTCTTCAAAGGATAGTTCATCGGGAAAGGCTTCTTCCATATCAATACCGGCCGCTTGGCCTACGGTCTCCTCAGTTTCGGCCTCTTCAGTTGGAGATTCTTCGGCAATAAAATCCGGTAACTCCCGAATCTGTTCGGTAGATTCCGAGACATCTTCCCGCTCCGCTTTACTTTTATCCTCCGGGATAAGATCCTCCACCGTACTTTTGGCGGCATCGGCTCCGACTTCTTCGGTAAAGCTTGCGGTACTAAGGATATTATCAAGTTCAGCCCCGGTAAGGGAGAGCTTTTCATCCTCCTCTTTTTCATCCAAAAAACCACCATCGCGATCCGGTTCATTCCCCAGGGTAGTACCCCGGATCCCCGAAAGCTCCCGCTTAAGGCTGGATATTTCCATCTTTATCGAGGAGAGTTCATCGGCGATCTTCATCAGGAGTTGGGTGGATAAATCTAATTCACCTGATTTTTTATCTTCCGGGGCTTTGGTCACAGGGGGCTGGAGTTCCGTATGTTCCGTTTCCGTAGGCGTCTTCTCTGCCACGGGATCGGTTAAGGCGGCATCCGAATCCTTAGGTACCTCTCCAAGAAAATCCTCCATGGATATTTCGGTTAAGGTATCCTCCCCTTTCGAGGCCGTTTCAGATGGCTCTTTGGAAGAGAGTAGATCATCAAAATTTACGAGGTCTTGATCGGTCTTTTCCGTTGTTTCCCCCGGATCAGTACCGGAAATATCAAAAAAATCATCCGTGATTTCGTCATCGTGGTCCGGACCCAAATCCATGGTATCATCTGTTCCCTCGGTGGAAAGGGCATTTTCTTCAAGGGAAAAATCAAAATCCGGCAGATCCTCTATGTCGGGAAGAAAAAGATCCCCCTCGTCGGTTTCCGTTTTGGCCTCCCCATCCGAAGATTTTTCCTGTTCCGTAAAAACTTCTTCTCCAAAATCCGGCAGATCTTCTACATCAGGTACGATTTCCTCGATGCTTTGAATTCCACTATTTTCGGAAGAAAGGTCCTGGGGTTCACTTTTTACCCATACCCCATACTCATCAAGTTCATCGGAAGAACCGATAGAACCACGATCGGAATATATCGAGGGTTTTTTTTCACTTGCCATGACCTGCTCCCTAAATTGGTACATATATCCGAGGCTGTTTCAAAACCAAAGGAGTTTTGGAACAAGCTCAGATTTATATCCTGTATATCGGCATTTTTTACCCTGTCAAGTAGTTTTTTTAGAAAACTAGCCTTGAAAGGGTTTCAATAGCGCCAATCCCCAAAACAAGGCTTGGGAATACTCCTATACTACACAAAAGAACCGAATTTTGGAATCGGTTCCCGTAAGTATATTATCTTAATGTTAGCCTAGAGTTTTTCCTATTGTCAATGAATATTCTTTAAGAATAACAAGAAAGTAGCCGTAAATCAAAGTAATGCGATCCCTAAAATATCTCATCGCCCTTTGGGTTACCATAACCCTTTATACCCTAACTTCAATTTTCACCGGAGATATCGGGTTTTCAGCATACCGGAATCTCAGCCGGGAACGGGATAAGCAGCAATTAAATATAGAAGCCCTCAACGAAAAAAACAAAGAGTTGGAAGGCCTGCGGGATGCCCTCTTGTACGATTCGGATACCATCGCGGTATATGCCCGGGATCTGGGATTCGGCCGGGATGATGAAACCTTCATCCGCATTGTAGGTTTAGCGGAAAAGGTCAAACAGCCCGCCGCCGCAGGAGAAGTTACCTCCATCATCTTGCCGGAACATATTCCCAACCGTATCTTCCGTTTTATCGCCTTTTATACCGGGATGGGGGTAATTGCCCTTTTAGGGATCTTTGATTTTCTGCGCCGCCGATCTTAACGGCCGTATTTAATCCATTCCACCGGCCGTTCCACACCGGGGATCAATTCCAAAATTTCCTCGCCTTCATATCGTACCCTGGTTTCAATCCTTTTTCCCCGAAGGAGACCGCCCTTTTCATAAAGCTGGAATTCCCACCGCATCGGTTCCGCTTCGGCCCTCAATCGTTTTGCCACCTGATAGGGCAGGGGATGATAAAACCGTTCAGTGTTCGGAGAATCTTGAAACACTTTAAGGATATTGTTTTCGATAAGATAGGTAAGGTTCATCTGGACACCGGAAGTAAAGATCGCCGTCCCGCCCATATTTCGTCTGAGCCGGACCAACTGTATCGCCGCGTCTCCCCGCCAGGTGCCGGCGAGTTTGTTTACCGTCAGTTGTTCCGGAGGTTCTGTTTCGATTCTTTCCGGTTCGGACCTGATATCAAAGGCCGATACCACCAGGGAACGGGTTTTTAAGGCAAGATCACTTAAGGTCTTATGAACGGAGGTATATAAAACCCGGTCACCGGTACTTTGTTTATAGAATTCCAGCATGAGGATACGGTTTTCCCCTTCTCGGAGGATACTCCCCGAAAGGATATACTCCGGAGACCGGAAAAGTCCCGAACTGTAGGTAGTATCCATGCTTATGGCAGAATCGAGGAAGACCACATCGGTTCCCAGATCCCCCATATAGGATTTAATTAAGGATTCAATGAGCCCCGCTTCATCTATTGGTATACCCTGTACGGTAAAGGGCATGATTGCTACCAGGGGTTTAACATTCTGGGAATAAAGCAGGGGAGGAAAAATTATAAAAAATAGCCAAATATAGAAATTTTTCCTTCTCATATATTATAATTATATCACAAAAATCTAAAAAAAACACGAAATTTTTTAAAAAAAACGATTTATTTCCCTTGGGGAACCTTTAACCCCTGGTTCCGCCAAAATGAGCGGAGAGAGGGATTAATGCAGCCGTTCCCGAAATTCCCGGGACACTTCCCGTTTTATATCCCGTTCCCGGATATCCGCCCGTTTATCATAGGCCTTTTTCCCCTTACAAAGGCCCAATTCTACCTTAACCCGGCTCTTTTTAAAATAAAACGAAAGGGGAATCAAGGTATAGCCCTTTTCCTCGACCTTGCGGCTTATCCGCTTTATTTCTTCTTTGTGGAGGAGCAGCCGTTTTTTCCGGTCCGGATCGTGGTTAAAAATGGAAGAAAAGGGGTTTTCAGCTATCCTAAAGGAACGGAGCCAGATTTCCCCCCCAATTACTTCGGCCCAGGCATCGGGGAAGGATATTTTCCCGTCCCGGAGGGACTTAATCTCGGTTCCCAAAAGCTCTATCCCACATTCATATTGATCATCCACCGTGTAATCGTACCGGGCCTTGCGATTGAGGGCGATGATTTTGATCCCCCCGCTCATGGCGTCTCCCGGAGGGCAATAACCGGTCTGAATGAAACAAAGGGCGAACAGGATGAGGGGGGAAGGGAAGCCCTGGTTTCGACATCAATGGTAACGGGGGAACTTACCCAGGAGCCGCCCTTCACCGGCCTTTCCGGGGAACTTATATCCCGGATTATTTCCCTCGCCGCCGGGAAGAAGCTTAAGGGAGCAAAGGGATCCCCGCACCATTCCCACAGGCCGCCGAGCATATCCAGGGGAAGCTCCCCCCTTTGACCAAGCTTTGCCGCATATTCCCACTCCGCTTCCGTGGGGAGTCGTACCTCATAGGAGGCCAGGGCAGGGGGGAGAAATCGGGAGAGCCATAAACAGTAGGCCCGGGCCGCGTACCAGGAAACGCCGGGAACCGTGGGGTAAGGATAGGAGGGGTTATCCGCAGGGAGGAGATAATCCGAATTTACCAAGCCCCGTTCTATCAAGACCTGGGTATTCTCCGCCCGCCACTCCGGCTCGTCCGCCAGAAAGCCATCCCAAGCTTCGGTACTTACCTCGGTGGCGGCAATCCAGAAGCTTCCGACGGTCGTAGCATGGGGGAAAGGGGTTCCCTGTACCAGGGTTCCGCCGGGCAGCTCCTTGAAACTCAGGGTGCCTATTTCCAGGGTTTCCCCGGAGACCGTCCCTAGAGAGGAGGATAGTCCTAAGGCAACGGCCCCTTCCTGGTCCTTCTGGTACCAGGGGGAATCAACCAGGACATCCGCTTCCTCTGGGGGGAGTATCGCTCCCAACCATGCCGCGGCGCCCGGGGTTTCAGCCAGATAGGTCAGGATCTCTTCTGCGGAACGGAGTATGGTTACCGGTGAAGGGGATAAACCTCCGTTGTCTATGAGAAATTTAGCCCGCAGGAGATCCCGAAGGGCCGCCCGGGTGGAGGTAAACCGGAGGGAGGCCTGGAGAATTTCGTTGAATTTTTTATAGATCCGGAGATCTGTTCCGGCGGGTCCCGCCCGGTATGCCCCCTCGGAGAGGCTCAAAGGGATCTGAAACGCCGTGGTAGGTTCCCCCGCAAAGGACCATTCGGCGTAATCCGCAGCCCCCAGGGTCAGGACCGCTCCGGGATTATCGCTTTGAAGTTTTCCGGTGATAAATTCTTTATGGGGAAAAAGAGCCGAAGCGAAGATCCTGCCGGGGATCTCCTGTTCTATCCGGTGGGATTGGAATCCGGGAAGGACCAATTCAATCACCCGCCTTCCCCGGGGTATAAAGATCTCACAGGGGGTGACCCCCAGGGTTACCCCGTCTACCCGGACCGCCGCCCCCAATGGTTCGGAATTGAGGATCCCCAGGCTGCCGGGTTTGATAAGCCCTGGGTATATCAAAACAAAAAAGAGGACCAATAAAATGATGAGAGCATAGAGGATGGTCAAATAGATCCCCGGCCTCACGCCTAAAATGGGGACAAGACGAACCTGATCTTCCCCATTTGTTTCCTCAGGAACGTTTTTTTCGAACATGGCGGCATTATAGGACTCTCATCCATATCTTGTCAACGATGAGACTTCGTGATAGTTTTTTTATACATGACCAATAAGATGCTTTTTTTTGATCAGGTTCAGAAATTTACCGAAGCCTATCTCAGCCGGCGGCGCAGGATTCGGCGGATCAAAAGGGAAAAACAAAAGAAAAAAAATCCCCTTCTGGATTGGGTTGAAGCCTTTTTATGGGCGGCCGGGGTGGTGCTCCTCATTAACCAGTACCTGTTACAGGCTTACCAGATCCCTTCGGGTTCCATGATAGATACCCTCCTTATCGGAGATCGGATTTTCGTCAATAAGATCCTATACGGCCCTGAATTACTTCCGGGCTTGGGAAAACTCCCCAGTCCCATAAAACCAAAACGAAACGACATTATTATATTTGAAAATCCTTCGTATATTTCCCGGGGGCCGGCTTTTGACATTGCCCAGCGGATCATCTATATGCTTACTCTGTCTTTTGTGGATATTGACCGGGATGAAGCCGGGGAACCCAAGGCCCATTTCCTTATAAAACGGGCGGTGGGGGTGGCCGGTGACCGGTTTATCATGGATAAGGGAGAATTTCGGATCCGTTTTGCCGGGGAGGACCGATGGGTTACGGAACGGGAATATGCGGTGGGCCGGAATTTTAACTACCACATTAGCCGGCTGATGGAACCATCGGACTATCCGGCCTTGGCGGCAGCGGGAAAACTTACCGCCTATAATAACCTGGGACTGCCCTCCCCGGAACACCTCATCGCCGCTGCTACCGCCGCCCGCGACTGGTCTTACCCCGATTATCTTTATCATGAACAGTGCCGTCTGGAATTACTCCGGGCCGCCCATCCTGAGGATGAGCGTTATAGGTTAGCCCTGGCCCGGTATATTCAGGGGTGGTATATTCCCGAAGGCAGGATCTTCCCCTTGGGGGACAATCGGGATAATTCCCGGGATGGGCGGTATTTTAATCCGGTCCGGCTATCCAAGGTCTTGGGGAAGGGTTCTGTTATTTATTGGCCGCTCCGGCGGATAGGGTTAATACGGTAATCGGGTAAGGAACTAGGGTATGTTCAATAAATGGCGCAAATATTCTTATGCCGCTCAAAAAAGTCAATGGCTTTTTATACGCTGGATATTTATATGGATTGTGGTCTTTTTTCTCCTGTATAACCTGGTAACGGTTTTTTTCTTTTCCATGTGGGTTCTGGAAAATGAAACCATGCTGCCCGGACTTCACCGGGGGGACCGGTTGATCCTTTCTTCCTTTGGATTTAACCGGTTGATCCTCCAAAACACCGGGACAAACCGGTCCATCCCCTTCCGCAGGGGCCACATCGTTTTGGTGGACATGGCACTGAAAGAAAAGAAAAATATTTTTATCGGTTTTTGGGATGCTCTGGTCAGATTTTTTACGGCCCAACAGGTAAATATCACCGATCAGGGAGAACATGTTTTTGTAAAGCGGGTAATAGCCCTACCGGGGGACGAAATATCCATGACCCAATTTGTTCTGCGGGTAAAACCCCAGAATGATACCTATAGTTATACCGAATTTGAGTTATCCGACCGGCCCTATGATATTACCATACCCCAGGTACCTGCCCTGTGGGATGAATCCCTCCCGTTTTCGGGGAATATAGATCCCAGGGTTTTGGGGGATGATGAGTGTTTTGTCCTTTCCGATGATCGGAGCAATACCAACGATTCCCGGACCTGGGGGCCTGTTTCTACAGCCCTTATCACCGGCAGGGTCCTTTTCCGGTATTGGCCCCTGAACCGCCTTGGCCGGCCTTGAGGGGCCCTGCTCCCTTTATATCCACATCCCCTTCTGTGCCGGGACCTGTGATTATTGTGATTTTTATTCTATTCCCGTTAAGGCCGAGGATCCCCGGCTTGACCATTATGTGGACGCCCTGCTGGCCGATGCGGAATATATCCTAACCGTCTTCGGTATCCGCCGGGTTCCTACCCTGTATATAGGAGGGGGGACCCCCTCCCTGCTGGGAGGGATGAGGATAGCCCGTCTCCTCGTTGGTCTGGGTTCCCTCATGCCGAATTCCCCCCTGGAGATCACGGTAGAGGCAAATCCCGAGTCCGCGGACGGGTCCTTTCTGGAAGCCTGCCGGGTGGGGGGGGTAACCCGGATCAGCCTGGGGGTCCAGACCTTCCATGAGCCTTCCCGCCGCTTGGTCCACCGGGTCGGGGAGGGGGCGCTGCTTCCGGAACGGCTCCGCCTGGTTCGGGAATACTTTGGCGCCGCCTTTTCCGCGGACCTCATCACCGGGCTCCCCGGCCAGGACCGGGAGGTGCTGGCCGGGGACCTGGAAAAACTCCTGTCCTTTACCCCCGGTCATATTTCCCTCTACGCGCTTACCCCGGGAGCCGGGACCCCCTTGGTGGCGGACCCCCGATTTAAGACATTCCTTCCCCCGGTGGACGAGGCGGACCGGCTCTGGCTTATGGGCCGAGACACCCTGGAGCGGGCGGGTTATGGTCAGTACGAGGTCTCCAATTTTGCCCTGTCGGGAAAGGAATCGCTCCATAATATCCGGTACTGGCGAATGGAGAATTGGCTCGGTCTGGGACCGGCCGCGTCCGGAACGATTATTGATGACCGGGTAGGCCGGGGGACCCGTTATACCGTCATGGCGGATGTGGATGCCTACCTCGACACCCCGGTTGAGGACCGAATTTTCAGTGGGGACAGAGCTCTGTCCCCACTGAAAAAAAAGCCCCTGATTTTAGTGGAATCCCTGGATCGGATTGTCTTGATGAAGGAGACGTGCCTTATGGGATTCCGTTCCATCGAAGGCCCGGATCCCCAACTTTTTATCCGGCGTTTTGGCCGGGATATTGCGACGTGTATCCCCGGAACCCTTGCCCGGTGGTGGGATCGGGGGCTGGTAAGGCCGGACAAAGTTGCCCTTACCCGGGAAGGGCTTCTGTTTCTGGATCCTTTCTTGATGGATTGTTTTGAGGAACTGGAACATAAAGAAAGATGAATCCCCTAAGCCTATTCGATAATTCACTTAGGGGGGACCAGCCGCTCTTTCAAAAAAACTGTTCCTAGAGGTATTCCGAAAGCCGCCGGTAGGTCTGGTTTACGATACGTTTGGTTTCCGCGTCCGCCTCGTCACCCAGATCGTCGATCAGGGTTTCCAGGGCCGACAGGCTTTCGTTGAGGCCGGTGGAGAAACCCCGGGAACACCGGAACCAATAGTTTCCATTCCCATCGGTAAAAAGACCGATAAAGCCTAACTCTTTTTTCCCCTGCTTCCAGATCGCGGGATTTACCAGGTCCGGAAGGCGGGAAATAATCGCGATGGGGTTTTCCCGGAGGTTAAACTGTTCCTTCCGGGGCCAGGTCCGGGTCAGGGCTCCATCTATGTCCAGGGAAGGGGCAAGGGAGAGGATCAGGCTGAGTTTTTCTCCCGCCAGCAGGGTATAAATCCCCCCAACAATGACCATCCCCTTGAATCCCTTGTACATAGCCTCGTTTATCTCCCCCTTGATTTTGGAAAGCCGTTCCCAGGAGAGTTTTACCATCTTTTTCCCTTTGAAGGTTTCGATATCGAAAACTTCGTCGCCGATCTTGATGGTATTGGTAAAGTCTCCGGCTGTTTTGAGCCGTTTTTCCGGAAGGGCAGTCCCCTTTTCGGTTAACTGGGATCTCCCCCCCAGGCTTTCAAAAAGTTGGGGGCTTATCTCCTCCAAAGCCTGCTTGGACAGGGGAGAGACCGACATAGCGTACATCCGGGAGGTCCGTACGATTTCCCCGGCCACAATGTATTGGGGGTCCATTCTGAACATTACCGAACCGGGATGGATCAGGATCCGGTCTGCGGTAAGGCTCCGATACATATCCTTACCTTCCCGGACACAGACGAATTGAATGAGCCCCCGGGCTACGGCCTTAAGGTAATCCTCATTACTCCCGCCGGAGAGAATAGGAATTCCCATACCGGATACGATCAGTTCCAACTGTTCCGTGACATTGGCGATTTCCGCCATGGCCCGTTCGTCCAGGTAGTTTTTTTCACAAAAATTAGTCCGGTTAAAAGCCGCCTTATAGGAGTGGTACAGTTTAAGGTAGGAGACAAAATCCCCCATATTGTCCCGAAAACCATGGTGGGCCTTGCGGGCATCGCTTTCCTCTCCCGGGGGCAGCACATAGGGACTCTGGGTCGAGAGGAAAGCCGCCGCGATGATGGTTTCCTGGGTAACCTGGGGATACCTGAGGATAGCTTCCACAATGATCCGGGATTGCCGGGGAGGCAGGGGAAATTCGGTCATCATTTTTCCGATCTTAGAAAGGCTCCGGTCCGGCAGCAGGGCATCCAGCAAGTTCAGGGTTTCAATAGCGGCGATGAGCCCTTCCCGATTGGGGGGGGAAATAAAGTCAAATTCCTCAAAGGCGCTAATCCCCAGATCCGCCATACGGAGGACCACTTCGGACAGATCGGTACGGAAAATTTCCTCCGTAGTAAAAAGGGGGCGGTTTTCAAAGTCCTTCCGGCTATAAAGCCGGTAACAAATACCCTCCCGGGTACGGCCCGCCCGGCCTTTCCGCTGGTTTCCCGATGCCTTTGAGACCGGCCCTTCGATTAGGCTGGCGGTAAAGGTTCGGGGGTTGTAGTAGTTGAGTTTTGCCAGTCCCGAATCGATCACCGTGGTAATCCCGTCGATGGTAACCGAGGTTTCCGCGATATTGGTGGAGATTACCACCTTGATTTTACCGTTGGGGGCGGGATCAAAAACCCGTTCCTGCTCATCCTTACCGAGCCTTCCATAAAGGGGGACCAGATGCAGATACTTTCCCGCCAGCCCCATCCCCAGCCGGGCCATACATATTCTTATTATTTTTTCTCCGGAAAGAAATATGAGGATATCCCCTTCCCGTTTTTCACCGATAATCCGTTCGATGATCATCACAATTTTATCCAGGAGGACATCTTCACTGCTGGCACCGAAGAAATCGCCGTCCTTCCGGTACCGGTCCTTCCTTTCCATCGGGATCACCGGAGGAGGGGGATCATAGATAAGGGTGACGGGGTAGGTAACGGCATCGATTTTTACCACCGGACATTCCCCGAAATACTCAGAAAAAACCTGGGTGTTGATGGTGGCGGAAGAAATAATCACCTTAAATTCCGGTCTGACTTCCAGAACCCGTTTTAAAAGGCCCAGGATAAAATCTATATTAAGACTCCGCTCGTGGGCCTCATCCACCACCAAACAGCCGTATTTTGAAAGATAGGGGTCAAGCTTCATTTCCTGAAGGAGGATCCCATCGGTCATGATCTTGATCCGGGTGGATTCGTCGGTTTTATCCTCAAAGCGCATCTTATATCCCACCAGGCCCGGTATGGAAGTGCCCATCTGCCGGGCGATGTATTCGCTCACCGAAACCGCGGCAATCCGCCGGGGCTGGGTAACTCCGATCATACCCAGTCCGCTGTATCCTGCTCCATGGAGGATCACGGGGAGCTGGGTAGTTTTTCCTGAACCGGTGGGACTTTCCACCACCACCACCTGATGTTCCGCGAGAGCGGTAAGGATAAGATCCTTATGTTTGTAAACGGGAAGTTCCAAATAATTCATTTATGCTATAACCTCCCTTATCATACCACAAAGAGGTAATTCAATCCAGCACATTACCCGATAACCGGAGGGCTTTCTTTTTTTCTTATCTCTCTTTATAATAAAGAAGGAGGATAATGAATGGCAAAGAAAAAGAATGTATATTTCTTCGGTGAAGGGAAGGCCGAAGGAGACGCCAAGATGAAGGATGTCCTTGGCGGTAAAGGGGCAAATCTGGCGGAAATGACCAGTCTGAATATTCCGGTGCCTCCGGGTTTTACGATTTCTACCGAAGTATGTGCCGCTTATTATGAAAACAAAAAAAAATATCCCGCCGGCCTTGAGGAAGAGGTTCTGGCAAACCTAAAAAAACTCGAAAAGACCATGGGGAAAAAATTAGGAGATCCCGAGGATCCCCTGTTGGTTTCGGTCCGTTCCGGGGCCGCGGTATCTATGCCCGGTATGATGGATACTATCCTTAACCTGGGGATCAACGATGAGGCTGTTTTGGGTCTGGCGGCAAAAACCGGTAATCCCCGGTTTGCCTGGGATGCGTACCGACGTTTTATTCAGATGTATGGCGGAGTGGTTATGGAGGTACCCGACACTGCCTTTGAGGAGGCCATAACTTCCATAAAAAAAGCCAGGAACATAAATCTTGACAAGGATCTCAGCGACAAAGATCTGAAAGAACTGGTGGAGGAATACAAAAAGATCATTCAACACCATGTGGGTAAGGAATTACCCCAGAATCCCCTGGATCAGCTTTGGGGAGCCATAAACGCGGTTTTTGGATCCTGGATGAACGAACGGGCCATCAAATACCGGGAGCTTAATAACATTAAAAATATCAAGGGTACGGCGGTCAACGTTCAGTCCATGGTGTTCGGTAACTTCGGTGATGATTCGGGAACCGGTGTTTGTTTTAGCCGGGATCCTTCCACGGGCAAAAACGAATTTTATGGGGAATACCTCATGAACGCCCAAGGGGAGGATGTGGTGGCCGGGATTAGAACCCCGGAGAAGATCGCCACCCTGGAGACGGAAAACAAAAAGATCTACCAACAGTTGGTGGATATTAAGAACCGGCTCCAAAAACATTTCCGGGATATGCAGGATATGGAATTCACCGTCCAGCAGGGAAAACTCTTTATCCTCCAGACCCGGAACGGCAAACGGACCGGAGCCGCTGCGGTTAAATGCGCGGTGGATATGGTCGCCGAAAAACTGATCGATAAAAATACCGCGATCCTCCGGGTAACCCCTGAGCATCTGGATCAGATGCTCCATCCCATGATCGATCCCGCGGCCCTTACGAATGCCCGCTCCCTTACCCAGGGGCTTAACGCATCTCCCGGGGCAGGCTGCGGCCGGATCGTGTTTTCCGCCAAAGAAGCCGAGGATTGGCATACCCGGGGAGAGAAGGTACTCCTTGTCCGGCAGGATACCAGCCCTGAGGATATCGGCGGTATGGTGGTTTCCCAGGGGATCCTCACCTCCACCGGAGGCATGACCAGCCATGCGGCGGTGGTTGCCCGGGGTATGGGAACCCCCTGTGTGGCCGGGGCGAAGGATGTACAGGTACAGGGAAAAAAGGTGAACATCGGCGGCAAGACCTTTAAGGAAGGGGACTGGATTACCATTGACGGTTCTTCCGGGTTTGTCTATGAGGGAAAGCTTCCTCTGGCGGTCCCGGAAATATCCGATGACATGAAAACTTTCCTAAGCTGGTGTGACGATGTTCGCGCTTCTTCGGTACGGGGGTCGATTAAGGGTTTTGAGATCAGGACCAATGCGGACCAGCCCGAGGATGCCAAACGGGCCTTTGATTTCGGCGCCCAAGGGGTGGGACTTTGTCGTACGGAGCATATGTTTTTTGAGAAGGAAAAACTCATCCACTTCCGGGCTATGATCGTGGCGGATACGGTAGAAAAACGGAAAGAGGCGTTACGGAAGATACTCCCCCTCCAGCGGAAGGATTTCTTTGGCATCTTCAGTGCCATGGAGGGCCGTTCGGTGATCATCCGGCTCCTGGATCCCCCCCTGCACGAATTCGTTCCCCAGACCAAAAAGGAAATTGCGGAGCTTGCGGCCTATCTTAATATAAAACCCGCAAAACTTCTGCCCAAGATTGAAAAGCTTCATGAGATAAACCCCATGTTGGGACATCGGGGCTGCCGTCTGGCCATAACATATCCTGAAATTTACGATATGCAGGTTGAAGCCATTGTCCTGGCCGCGGTGGACTGTATCAAGAAAAATATTCCCGTGGATCCGGAGATAATGATCCCCATCGTGGTTACCGCTCGGGAATTAAAACTGATCCGCCCCAATGCGGAGGCCGTGATAAAGCAGGTTCTTGAGCAGGAAGGGGTAAAACTCAAGGTCAAAATCGGCACCATGATAGAGGTGCCCCGGGCGGCGCTCCGAGCGGGGCATGTTGCCAAATATGCGGATTTTTTCAGTTTTGGTACCAACGATCTTACCCAGATGACCTTTGCCTTCAGCCGGGATGACGTGGCCTCCTTTTTGCCCACCTATCTGCAGCATCAGGTCCTGGATGTGGACCCCTTTAAGTCTATTGACGAAGAAGGGGTAGGATTCCTCATCCGGAACGCCGTGGAGCAGGGGCGCCAGGTCAATCCCAATCTTAATGTGGGTATCTGCGGGGAGCATGGCGGCGATCCCGTCACCATTGATTTTTGTTTCCGGGCGGGAATAAACTATGTTTCCTGTTCCCCGTACCGGGTACCTCTTGCCCGGCTTGCGGGAGCCCAAGCGGTGATTAACAACACAACTCCGGGTCCGGTCAATAAAAAGGCTTCCACGGGTAAAACAGAAAAGGTGCGTAAAGCCGCTAAAGCGGATAAACCTGTTAAATCCGCTAAAGCGAAAACACCGGGCAGGACCGGAAAGCGGGGGACCAAGGCCGGTACCAGGTAAAACTCTTTTCGATTACGATGACGCCGGAGCTTTCCGGCGTTTTTTTATTCGAGAGGATTAGTATCCAAAACTTTAATTTTTAAGATAATGGAGTCTAAACGGGGGTAGGATCCCCTATATAACAACATGAATAATCCGCTTATCAAAACGCTGGTGAGCCTCCGGGGAAATCCGCGGGCTTGTGTATATACCGAACCCCTCTGGGGGCTTTCGATGAACCTCTGTCTGCCCTATGCGTCGGTTTATATGCTCGCCGTGGGCCTGAACGATGTCGAAGTTGGGTTTATCGCCTCGGTGTATATGCTTTCCCAGGTGATTTTTGCCTTTTTAAGCGGCGCCATTACCGATAAGCTCGGCCGACGAAAAACCACTGCCATCTTTGATTTTTTGGCTTGGTCCGTTCCCTGTCTCATTTGGATTCGGGCGGAGAATTTCTGGTTTTTTTTGGTTGCCGCCCTTTTTAACGGCATTATGAAGGTGACTACCAACTCCTGGGATTGCCTCATGGTGGAGGATGCCGAAAAAAGCCAGATCACCCGGATCTACTCCCTGGTAATCGTATCGGCTCAGCTTTCCGCCCTTTTTGCCCCTATTTCGTCTATTTTGGTCTCCCGGTTCACCCTGGTTCCCGCTATTAGGATCCTCTATGCCAACGCCTTTGTGGTGATGACCATTAAATTGATAATCCTCTTTATTTGTTCCAAAGAAACCGGTACCGGGATGATACGGATCCGGGAAACCCGGGGAAAAAGTATCTTCTCCCTCCTGGGCGGGTATGGCGGGGTTTTACGGATCATGGGGAAGTCCAAAGGAACAATCTTCGCCCTTATTATCACCGCCCTGGTGGGCGCCGTGGGGATGATCAACATTACCTTCTGGCAGGTTATTGTTAGTAAAAAACTCTTGGTTCCCGATTCCCTTTTGCCCTTTTTCCCCATGCTGCGTTCCATCATCGCCCTCGTTTTTTTCTTTACGGTCATTCCCCACCTTACCAAGGTAAGTTTACGAACTCCATTGCTCCTAGGTTTCGCCAGTTATATGGCAGGCCAGACTATTCTCATAAATACCCCGGTGGAAGGGAGCTTAAAATACGGGATACTCTGCCTGTCCCTGGTCTTTGACGGGTTCGGCGCGGGAATCCTGGCCATGCTTGCCGAATCCCTGGTTGCCCTCCATGTGAACGTTGCCGAACGGGCCCGGGTAATGGCGATTCAGCACATGATCATCATGTTTTCCACCTCTCCCTTCGGCTGGATAGGAGGGATCCTTTCCGGTATTTCCCGTAATCTGCCCTTTATCCTCAATATATTTCTTTTACTTGTCGGAATGATAACAACTTTGATATATTACCGTTATAAGAGGAGTGAAAAACATGAAATCATTTAAACATGGTCTGTTCTTTTGTTTCATTTTCGGATGTCTTGCGGCTTTTCTCGGCGCCCAATCGTCCCTGACTATATACGGCATTAAAGGACCCTCCGGGGTGGGGATGATCCGGCTTTTTGAAAATCCCCCGGCAGTATCGGGGATGAATATCCGCCTGGAAGCCCTGGCCCAGGCGGATCTCCTGGCGGCCCGGTTTCTTTCGGGGGAAGCCAAGGTCGGGATCCTGCCCCCTAATGTGGCGGCCAAGATAGCCTCCGGGGGAAAGCCCCTGCAAATCGCCGCGGTGGTAGGGACGGGGATGTTAAGTCTTTTAACTTCCGATCCGGCGGTGCGGGGGATTGAGGATCTCCGGGGGAAGACCGTGGAGGTGGCCGGTCAGGGGGCAACCCCGGATTTGGTGTTCCGGCGGATTCTCCTCTCCCGGGGGATAAATCCTGGCAGGGATATACAGCTGGGATATGCCTTGGCCTATCCGGAAATTGCGCAGTCCCTGATTGCGGGAAGGATCGCTACCGCCCTGCTCCCGGAACCCTTCGCCACCATGGCCCGGACAGGAAAGCCCGGCCTGCGGGAAGTTGCCGATATCGAGGCCGAATGGATCAAGGCCGGGGGTAAAGGGAATTTTCCCATGACGGTATTGGTGGTAGATGCCGATTTTGCCCGGTCCCGGCCCGATGTGGTAAGGACCATTCTGGCGGAATATGAAAATTCTATCCGCTGGGTTATCGCTCATCCTGGAGAAGCAGGGGCCTTGGTGGAGAAACACGATCTGGGCCTCCGGGCCGCCGTGGTAAGCGCCGCCATACCCCGGAGTAATTACGTGTTTATCCCTGCGACAGAGGCCAGGGCCTCCCTGGAAGCCCTTTTTAAGATCTTCCTGGATTTTTCCCCGGCGGCAATTGGCAACGCCCTGCCGCCGGATAGTTTTTATCTTAAGCTCTAACCACTTATACCCTCTAAAGGGTTAGATAACGGAGGAGGGAATCTTAGCAGGGGATGGTAAAAAATAACAAGCCGGGGGGATATTTCCCGGTATTCGGATTTTTAGGGGTTCTATTTCTTCTCTTTTTCTGGGAACTCGCCTCCCGGTTTTCAGGAAGTATCCTGCTTTTTCCGGGGCCATTGCCGGTTTTTATCCGGTTCGCCACCCTCATTACCACCGAAACCTTTCTCCGTTCCCTGGGGAATAGTTTTGTCCGGGTCGTTTTAGGCATCCTTATATCCGTACCCCTGGGAGTTTTGGCGGGGATCGCCACGGGGCTTGACCAACGGGCCGCGGCCCTTTTTCGGCCCCTTTTTTCGGTTATCTCCGCTACCCCGGTAATGGCGGTGATCCTCATCGCCTTTCTCTGGCTTGGTTCGGAACGGACCCCGATATTTACCGCCTTTCTCATGGTGTTCCCCGTGATGGCCGCCAATACCATGACCGGGATAGGGGCGGTGGATCCCCGGCTTGTCGAACTCCTGCGGGTCTACCGCTTGTCCCGGGCCGAAACCCTCAGGCGGCTCTATATCCCTACCCTGGTCCCCTTTATCCTGGGGGGACTCCGGAGTTCCCTTTCCCTATGCTGGAAGGTGGTGGTGGCTGCTGAGGTGCTGGTACAGCCCGTGCGGTCCCTGGGAACGGGGATGCAGCAGGCTAAGGCCCAGCTTGAAACGCCGGAGCTTTTTGCCTGGACCGCAGCCACGGTTTTGGCTGCGGCCCTTTCCCAATCCCTTCTCAGCCTGCTCATTTCGGTCGTAAAAAAACGAGGCGGTATCTCATGAAGCCTCTGGGTTTTTCTCTTGAAAACGTATCCTTTTCATTTACCGAAAATCCCCTCTTTGAAAATATTTTTCTGGATCTGGATGATGAGAACCCTGTAGTGATCCTGGGTCCTTCAGGCTGCGGTAAGACCACCCTTTTGCGGCTCATAGCCGGTCTTTTAAAACCCCGGTCCGGAGAGATCCGTCTTGGGGGAGATCCGGGAAAAACAGAGGCGGTTTCTTTTATTTTTCAGGAACCCCGGCTTTTCCCCTGGTATAAGGTTTTGAAAAACGTGATGATTCCCATCGAAGGTCCTCTGGGGAAAGCGGAAGCCGAAAAACGGGCCCGGTATTTTTTAGAGCTGGTTTCCCTGGAAGATAAAGCCGGGGTCTACCCGGATGAACTTTCCGGGGGAGAACGGCAACGGATTTCCATGGCCCGGGCCTTTGCGTACCCCGGTCCACTCATCCTTTTGGATGAACCTTTTCAGTCCCTGGATATTCCCCTCAGGCTGGAACTTATGGATATACTCCTGGATCTTATCCGAAAAGAAAAGCGTCGGGCCCTCGCCGTAACCCACGATCCCCGGGAGGCCATTTATCTTGGGGAACGGGTTCTGGTTCTGACCCATCCGCCCGGGGGAATAGTTTTGGACAAAAAAATTTCTTTAAGCCGCACAGAACGGATCTATGGGGCCCCCGCCCAAGGTAAGCTGGAACGAATCCTGCTTAAAGCCCTGACGGGTCCCCCTGGAAAGGATAGGCTTACGGTTCTGTCCGGATAAGGATATCCGTAAAGCCCGCAGCATTTATGCGTCGGGTTATGGCATCAAGATCCGTCGCCAGTACCCCGGCAATAACGACCCGGTAGTAATTGTTGGAAATTTCATAAGCAGGATTAAGCCCCACATTTCTGAGCCGAATAACCATACTCTGGGCGGCTGATTCCTCGGCGAAGATTCCAACCTGCAGGCGGAATCTTCCGACACCGGATCCGTAATTAACGCTTGGAACCTGAGGCGCCGCCGTTGTCGGTGCTGCCGTCGTCGGTCCTATTGTTGTGGGGCCCACGGTTGTCGGTCCCACGGTTGTCGGTCCCACTGTTGTTGGCCCCACGGTTGTCGGTCCCACCATTGTTGGTCCTATTGTTGTGGGGCTCACCATTGTCGGTCCCACAATGGTCGGTTCCACGATGGTGGGGCTTACGGTTATCGGTTCTACGGTTAAGGGTCTTACCGTTGTGGGTTGTACGGTTGTCGGAGAGACTACCGTCGGAGAAACCCAGCCTGATTCGCCACTGGACCTAAAACCCGGGGAAGATATTCGGGGCTGGGGAGCAACGACCGACGGTTGGGGAGCAACCACCGCGGGTTGGGGAGCAATCACCGCGGGTTGAGGAGCAATCACCGCCGGTTGGGGAGCGATTACCGCGGGTCGTGGGGCAATTACTGCGGGCCGTGGGGCAATTACTGCGGGCCGGGGAGCAATCACCGCCGGTGCCGGGGCAACGACCGCCGGCGCAGGAGCAACGACCGATGGTGCCGGGGCAACGAGCCCGGGTCCTATCGGTGAACCGGCCTCAGGACTGTAAGGCTGGAGACCATAAATATGAATAGTAGTTTGACTTACCATACCGGAGCTTTCACCGGCCGGTCGAGGAGCTGGTGCCGCTACGGGTTCCGGCGCGGGCGCAGGCTCGGGTTCAGGAGCAGGGGGGGGTGGAGCCGGGGGCGGAGCTGCCGCTACTACCGGTGGAGGTGGCGGAGGCGGTTCTGGAGCCGGGGCTTCTGCCGGTACGGGTTCGGAACTTCTTCGCCGAGCTAATACCTCAATACGTACCGGCGTGACCCCTTGGGGATTCATTCCCAAATTATCCGCCGCCGCCTTAGATATATCAATGATCCGATCCGCTGATTCGGGAATTCGATTATCAACAGTTACGATTACTTGTCGATCATTGTCCAGATTAGTTACCCGCACCCGAGTCCCAAAGGGAAGATTTAAATGGGAAGCATTTAATCCCTTTGATTCGGTTTCGTACCAAGTACCTCCTCCTTCTTGGGTCTGCGAAAATCCCAGTATGATAAAAACCATACCCCACAGACAAGATAATATTATCTTTTTCAATTTATATTGCCTCCCCAATTTTCTTAAAATACCAAATTCACAACCCAAAAAAAGAGAACTTGTTACAAGTATAACAATTCCCTACATCTTGAACAAGGGTTTTATCCAAATTTCCCTTGAACCAAAAATCAAAAAATATTTTCTATCCCGATCTGTTGAAACAACCTCAATATTCCCAACGACCGAAGTTTTTGGGAATATCGTCGATATAATATTTACCATACCTCATAGGCTTACGACTCTTCTCGAATAAAAACCTGTATAAAACCTGCGGCTCCTACCCGTCGAATTATGGCTTCGACATCCGCAGCCCGTATTCCGGTAAGGACTACCCGGCAATAACCGCCATAGAGTTCATACGCGGGATCAAACCCCACTTCCCGCAGGCGGAAAACCGCCTCCCGGGCATTTAGTTCATTGGAGAAAGCCCCTACCTGCAACCGATATATTTTGCCGCTTCGCGGATCGGGCATCCGGGGCGTGACTTGGACGACTGTCGGGGCGGTGGGACTTCTCACCGGAGGAACCCTCAAAGGCTCCGGTGTTATCAATCCGGTAGGGCCAGGGTCCGTATAGGCCGGCGTCATATAGGTTGGGCTTACGGTTAGGGGCTCTGGGGCTATGGGAGTGGCAACCATCGGTTCCGCAGTCACCATCGGCGATACTAATGGAGGACTCATGATCGGCTCTGTTGTGATCGGCCCAGCCACTACCGGCTCCGATATTACCGGGGGGGAAAGAACCGGCGGGGACAATATGGGCTCCGCCACTACCGGCGGAGTCAGTACCGGTTCGGCCAATACCGGGGGAGTCAGGACCGGTTCAGCCAATACCGGCGGGGTCAATATCGGTTCCGCCAGCACCGGCGGGGCCAGGACCGGAGGTACCACCACCGGGGGAACCACTACCGGAGCTATTATCGAAGGCTGCATAATCATAGGTTGGGGAGCAACCACTACCGGCTCCGGGGATCTCAGCACCGGCTCCGGCTGGAACGGTATGGGAACCGGCACTTCTTGCGCCGTGGCCACCGGTTCCGGCATCATCGGCACCTGCCTGCCTCCGGACGAGGTAAGGGACGGAGCCGGGGTCAGGGAAGCACTCCCCTCATTTTGAGAATAACCAGGCATTCCGTTAAAGGTGATAATAGTCTGATTCACCATACCGGGATTACCCTGGGAGGGATCCGACTTTACCTCTATTCCCACCGTTTGGGGGGGAGTAGGGGAGGAAGCCGGCTGGTTTACCGTTGGTTCCGGAGGGGGGACGACAGCTATTTCCGTCGGCACCGGTGTATCGGTCTGCCGACGGGCCAGTACCTCAAGCCGTACCGGGGTAGTACCCCGGGGATTCATTCCCAAATTATCCGCCGCTGCCCTGGATATATCAACAATCCGGTTTGGCGTATCGGCAATTCGGTTGTCAATGGTTACAATAACCTGCCGATCGTTTTGCAGATTAGTTATCCGTACCCGGGTCCCAAAGGGAAGATTCGAATGGGAAGCGGATAATCCCTTTGATTCGGTATCATACCAGGTTCCTCTTCCTTCCTGAGTTTGGGCAAATCCCAGCATGATAAAAAACATACCCCACAGACAAGATGTGATGAGTCTTTTCATTGTATCCCGCCTCCCCGGTTTTTCCGGTTAAAAATACCAAATTACTGGTGGCAGTTCCGAAATCCGATGGTCCGGCAGGGCCATAATTTTAGAACTGCAACTTATAAAACGCGGTTTCGTAAGACGTTCGCCTGAAACCGCAAGCGCCGGTAACAAAATAATCGATTTTAGAACCAGCGCACCTATACCGGTTTTAAACTCGGTTGTTTTTGGAACCGGCTTTAGGAAAAGCGGTCTAAATTCCGTTTTTCCTTATAAAATTTTAAAAAACCCTGGCTATTTAAAACGTATGGTCCCCAGGATCCATAGGATTCTATAACAACCGTTTGTCTTATTTTAATACGCTGTATCCGTTTGATCAAGGCTTCTATGGATTTTTTATAGAAAGGATTTCAAAATCCGGTAATCCGGCGGAAATAGCTAAAGGGATACTCCTCGGACTTCCAGGGCCCGGGCAGTTTTCCCGGCCCGTTCCATCATTCCCTCGCTTAAGACGGGGATAAGGACTATTATCCGAGATATCCCCTTTTTTCCTGCCCGGGCCGCATAGGCTTTGGAGGCGGTCTCCCATATTTCAAAAAATTGAGGCAGGAACCCCAATAAAAGAGCGATTCCCAAACTAAGCCGGGGCCGTTCCAGCCGATATCGCAGCCGGCAGGCCCAGTCTTGGCGTAAGGGTTTTAACAGGGCCAGGAGGGGGTACCGCAGGATCCCTTCGGCTCTGCGGATAGACTCCCGGAATTCCGTCATGGTGGTTACTTTAAAAAGGAGGGAAGCCGCGGCAAAAGAAACCAGGATGGTCGCGGCAAAGCGGCAGCCTGCGGTAAATCCCGAAACATTAAATGCCGGGGGAAAGAAGCTCCAGGACCTAAAGGCGAGGACTAAAAGCGTCATGATTAAGAGATACCGGGCCCCCCGGAACAATTCCCAGGGTTTTATCCCCGCTGAAAGGGTCCCGAAAAAGAGGAGCAGGCTCCCCCCACAGAGGCCGGGAAAGCCGAAAAAAAAGGCGGAAAAGGACAAGGAGAGGAAGAGGAGGAGCTTGAGTCCCGCAGGCAGGCGATGGAGAAGGCTTGAACCGGGACAATAGGCATAGGGAATGGAATCCCGGGGATTTAATCGAGCCATGTACAATCCTCCACCCGGGCATATGAAAACCGGGGATCCCGGACCCCGTAGGTATCCTGGAGCCGGTTGAGGACCTCCTCGGGGGGGCCGTCATCCCGGATAAGTCCCTGGGTTAGGATAATGAGCCTGTCCGCAAAGGCCAGAACCTTTTCCAGCTCATGGGTCAGGATGATCAGGGTTTTACCGGCCTGTTTTAAGTCCCGGATGACCCGGAGTACCTGGACAACCCCCGGCCAATCCAGGTTGGCAAAGGGCTCATCCAGGATCATCGTTTCACAGCCCATGGCCAAAACCCCCGCCACCACCAGCCTCCGTTTTTCTCCCCCGGAAAGCCGGCGGGGAGGGTAATCCCCTTTATCCGCAAGCCCCACCGCGGTCAAGGCCGCCTCTACCCGACGCCGAATTTCTTCCTTAAAAAAGCCCAGGTTTTTGGGGCCAAAGCCGACATCTTCCACTACGGTCTCCCCGATGATTTGGGCATCGGTGTCTTGAAAAACCAACCCTGCCTCGCGCCGCAGGACAGCCTCGGTATCATCCAGGGGGAGGCCCTGAAATCGGATTTCCCCCTCGGTGGGATCCGTTAAACCCAGGAGCATCTCCGCGAGGAGCGTTTTGCCGGAACCGTTGGCCCCGGCGATGATCACGCATTCCCCGGTATAGAGGTCCAGGTCGATACCGGAGATGCCCCGGTTTCCGTTGGGAAAGACCTTAACCAGATTTTTTACCGAAAAAAGGGGGTTAGCCATCCATCTGTTCCACCGCGACCCGGCGCAGCCGGGGAGCGATAAGTACCGCCGCGATCCCCTTGAGGGTATCCCCGATAATGAAGGGAATAAACCCCGCGGCCAGGGCCGTACCCCAATCCGTGTCCAGGACAACTTTAAGCCGGATAACCCCGGGGACATACACCACGAGGAATCCCGCCAGGACCGCCAGGATGATCCGCAGGAGGGGTACCCGCCGGTTTCCCCGGGGCCGGCCCGCAATAAACCCCGCGCTTAGGGCCGCGAAGAGGTAGCCCAGGAGGAACCCCCCGGTGGGGCCGAAAAAGTGGGCGAACCCCCCGACGGCGCCGGAAAATACCGGAACCCCCAGGGCGCCGGCGAGAAGAAAGAGGGCTGTCGCCGCCCCTCCCAGGAGGGGCCCCAGGATGAGCCCCGAGAGGAGGGCGAACAAATTCTGCAGCGTCACGGGTACCGGGGAAAAGGGCAGGGGAATTGAGATAAAGGCCCCCGCCGCGATCAGGGCCGCAAAGAGGGCCGCCATGGTGGTTTGGGCAATGGCCCTTCGTTTTGCCCTAAGGGCGATTTTGGTTTCCATATTAATTACTCCTTAAAAAAAACGGTTTTCCTCGATAAAATAAAGTGAGGATGAAGCCGGGGATATCCGTATGATTCCCGAGGGGTTTTTTACTATTCCCCTGCCTGAGGAGTCGATTCCCCAAAACCTACCCCGCCCTCGGCTCTCCCCCGGGGCGGGACCCGTCCGGGGAATATCCCGGCGGGCATGGTCCCCGGGGATGATCAGGACCTCTCCTCCTCGTCCCAGGGCGTTTTGATTCCATTGTTTTGTTACTTCCTCCCGAGTGGGGGCTGATTTTTGTATTCTTTCCAGGTTTTCCAGAAATCGAACCAGTACGGCCTTCCTGGAGAGGGGGTGTCCTAAGAGGTCCAAACAACTCACCGATTCCGGGGTAGAAATACGGTTGTTAATATTAAGCCCTATCCCCAGGTTAAGCCAGGAGACGAAGTCCCCTTCTCCGTGAAATTCCGAAAGGATCCCCCCTATTTTTTTGTCCCCGACATATACATCATTGGGCCAGCGGAGACGGGCCTCCTTTCCGCATAGGGCGCCGAGGGTTTTCGCGGCGGCAATATGGACTGCCATGGTGTGGAGCGAATATTCCCTCACGGTACAGCCGGGCCGGATCAGGAGGGTAAAAAACAGGCCCCCGGGGGTGGATATCCAATTTCGCCCGTTTCTGCCCCGGCCCGCGGTCTGGGTCTCCGCGGTGATCACCATACCCGAAGGACTTTTCCCTTGGGCCAGTTCTTTCGCCCGGTTCATGGTGCTGTCGGTGCTGACCCAGTGGCGGAAGAATTTTTCCCGGTCCCCGAATTCCCATGGGTAGAGAAAGTCCTGTTCCTCATCGGCCAGCAGGTATCCGCCATCATCCACGATGATGGAATACCCCGCTTTTTTCAGGGCCTGTACCGCCTTCCAGACCGCTACCCGGGAAACCTCCAGTTCTTTTGCCAGGATTTCCCCGGAGATCCGGGTATGCCGGTTCCCCCGGAGCCTTTCCAGGAGATAAGCCTTGGTAGAAATAGGTTTATCAATATCGTTAACCATATAAAAAATAAGGTTAACGAAAAAATTTTCCTCCGTCAATACCGGGGATCCCTTCTCCTTTTTATCTTCCCTGTGATAAAATATGGTGTAAGAGAACCGTAACAATATGAAATTAGAAGGTTTTTTGTTGAATAAACCGTAATTTTCTTGTATCATCAAAGTTAGAGATTTACGACGGTTTGTTTGGGTTCTTAAAACCGGCAGGTAACAAAGCGGATCGGGAAGCTCTCAATTTTTACTACAAGGGGTTATGAAAATGTTGGACATCGGTGCCCTTCACCGTACAGAATACGAGTTAGACGCCGACCGATCCGAATCTGTTGTTATTGCCGAAGCTCCCGGACGAATTCATTATTTAGGGGAACATGGCGAGCCAAAGGCCGGATTGTACCTTTCTTCCGCGATTGACCGGCATATGCGGGTTGCCGTGAGCCTGCGTAAGGATAATTCCCTCCGTTTTTATGCCGCCGACCTGGGAGAGCGGAAACGCACCACCTTAATGAACCTTAAATACAAAAGGGAAGATCGTTGGGCAAATTACGTCAAGGTTGCCGTTCATGTATTTGCCGAATTGGGGTATCCGGTAAAGGGTCTTAATTTTACCCTCTCGGGAAACATTCCCCAACAGGTGGGTATGGCCTCATCGTCGGCCATAGAAGTCGCCGCCGCGGTGGCGCTGCGGGGTTTTTTTTCCGTTAATATCAATGATAAGGAACTTTTAAACCGGCTTGTCCTTGCTAAAGGGGTTTTTTTCGGAAAAAACATCAGTGCCGTGGATTATCTTATTGCCCTTTCCGCTAAAAAGGATCATTTTCTTGTGGTGGATGAGGTTACCCGGGAGGTAAAACGAATAAAATCTCCCCTGGCCAAAAACAAGATCCTCATCATGGATTCCCGGGTCCGTATGGGAGTAGAGGATGAAATCAAACAGCGGCGGCAGGACATACGGAAGGGGCTTGATATCCTCTCCCAGAAACGACATGGGGTGAGTTTTCGGGATTACGCCGCCGAGGATTTGATGGATTCCATGGGGGATTTACCCGAGGAAATCCGGCGGCGCTGTCTGCATATAATCCAGGAACTCCAGCGGGTCAACGACGCGGAACGGATCCTAAAAAAAGCGGATTTTCCCGCGTTAACCAAGCTGATATTCCATTCCCATGAAAGCCTTCGGGATCTATACGAAGTTTCCTGTCCCGAGATAGACTGGCTGGTAAAGCGGGCCCAGGAAATTGAGGGGGTGTTGGGTTCCCGGATGACCGGACAGGGTTTTGGCGGGTGTACGTATACCTTCCTCAAGGAAGAAGCCATTGCCGAATATCAACGGCGGCTTGAAGATTATGAACGGATCTTTGGGTTTCATCCTCTGCTGTACAATGTCCGTCCCGCCGCGGCGGCCCGGCTTTTACCTGGAGGGGGACCCATACACAAAAACCCGTCTTTGGACGGGGGAACTTCTGGGAGGGGAGCGTCATAGGATTCCATGAATATACTACTAACCAACGATGACGGTATCGGTTGTGAGGGACTCCAAAGGCTTGCGGAGGGATTGCGCCGCGGAACCGGCCATAAGATCTATGTGCTTGCCCCGGATTCGGACCGTTCCGGGGTTTCCAATTCTATCTCTCTAAACCAATCCATCCGGATCAAGGCCCAGGGACCGGGCACCTGGGTGTGTACGGGAACCCCCGCGGATTGTGTTATGGCGGCATCTTTGGGATGCCTTCCCATTAAGCCGGAACTCCTCATTTCGGGGATCAACGCAGGGCCTAATCTTGGTACGGATATTGTCTATTCCGGTACCGCCGCAGCGGCCCGGCAGGGAGCCCTGCACCATATTCCCTCTATCGCCTTATCCCTGGCGGGACTTACCCCGCCACTGTATTGGGATGGGGCGGTTTCCTTCGCGGTTGCCCAGTTGGACGCGTTGATAGAGCTCTGGGAGGAGGATATCTTTATCAATGTGAATATCCCCAATACCCCCCAAGGGCCCGATGGTATGGCCATTACCTTTCCTACCCGCAGGCATTACCAGGATAAATTGGTTTCTTTTGATGCCCCCGATGGGTATACCTATTGTTTTATAAACTCAGGATTCATTGAAAATGAAAACGATCCGGGCTCCGATTGGGAGGTAGTTTCCCGGAACCTGGTGTCGGTAAGTCCGGTTTATCTTTATCCGGTGGTACTGGGGGATCGGGGTGCCGTCGTTCCTCCCCACAAAGCGGTAATAGCCAGCCTGGAAAAAAGCGGCACTCCGATGGGGTAAATGGGATGACAGGAACCCTTCAGGAAGGCATACGGTTATTTATCAATAAGCGCTGGGCTAAGGCCTTACAGGAGCTAAAAAAGGTAAAGACCGACGACTTTAGCGCCGAGGAAAACGCGGAGTTGGTCTATTATTTGGGACTCTGTTATACCAAACTTGAGCAATACGAAAATGCCCTATTGTACCTGGAACAGGTGGTAACCAACGGTTCCAATCCCCTCAGGGCCTATCAATGCCGGATGGCCCTGGCGTATATTTATGTGCGGACCGGGCGTTCCAAGATGGCGGAATTTGAGCTTAATCGCCTTATTTCAGGGGGATTTGAGTCGGTGCAGCTCTATACTACCCTGGCCTATGCGGCGTGGACGCAGAAAAATTACAAACAGGCGGTGGAGTTTTATGAAAAAGCCCTGGATTTGGATGAAAATAATACTACCGCTTTGAACGGCCTGGGGTTTATTTTGGTTGATACCGGTATGGATATTTTCCGGGGACTCCGGTTTTGCCGCAAAGCGGTGGACCGGAAGCCTCAGAATCCGGCATACCTTGATTCCCTGGGGTGGGCTTATTTTAAAAACGGTGAACCCCAGGAAGCCCGGATCTGGCTGCGCCGGGCCTTGGATTTAGCCCCCCGGGAACAGACAATAAAAACCCATATGCGTATGGTGGTGGGGGATACCCAATGAATGGAGCGGGTTCCGGGGACCCGGCCGGCCGGGATGGTGTTCCGGCGGGCGGGAAGCTTTTGCTGATTCCCGCGATCCTGGCCGGTTTTCTTTGGTTTTTTCCCGTCTCCCTTAACGCCCAGCAGAGCGATGCCCTGGGAGGGGCAGACCGTAGCGCCCTTAATGCCCGGGAAGAGTTTCGTCTGGGGGTGCAGGCCTATAACCGTTATGCCTTTAACGAGGGGATTCTTTCCTTTGAACGGGCCCTCGCCTTCCGGCCCGGGGAAGGGCTTATTCTGGACTGGTTAGGCCGGGCTTATTTCCGGTCGGGCCTTGAGGATACGGCCCTCCGGCAATGGCAGGCGGCGGCGGCGGCCTATGGGCCTTCCTCCGGGGACGGTCTTTTGGTAATGGGACGGATTGAAACCATACGGAACCGCCGCAGCCTCTTTCCCGCCATGGACGAGGATATCCGTTATGTGGAAGCGGGACGTTATCCTGGTACCTCCGATGATATTGTATTATACCGTCAACCCACCTCGATCCTGGCCCTGGAAGACGGTTCGGCATGGGTGGTGGCCTATGGGAGTAACGAACTGGTCCGGATTGACGTAAACGGTATGATCCGCCAGCGCCGCCGGGGTCCCCTGAACGGATTTGATCGGCCCTATGATTTGGTTCGGGGTCTTGACGGCAGGCTTTACCTTTCGGAATTCCGGGGAGGCAGGGTGAGTATCCTCAGCGCCGATGGGGAATGGCTGGCCTATATCGGCTCCAAGGGCCTGGGGGAGGGCCAGCTCATTGGTCCCCAGAATATGGCCATAGATGAGGAGGGTTACCTCTATGTGGTGGATTACGGAAACCGGCGGATCTCCAAATTTGATCCCGATGGGGAATTTATCCTGTCCTTTGGGGACCGGCGATCCGGGTTTCAGGGGCTCCTTTCCCCCACGGGTATAGCCGCCGGGGGGGAAAGGATCTTTATCGCCGACGGGGTGTCCCGGCGGATTTTTATCTTTGACCGGAATGGAAGCTATGGGGGTGTTTTAGTGGAAGAGGGGCTTTCCGGGCCCGAGAGCCTTCGGTTCCTTTCGGAACGGCAGCTTCTGCTGGCGGATACCAACCGGCTCCTCCTTATTGATATTGATTCCGCCCTGGTCCGCGAATTGGGGGTTCTGGGAAATTCCCGGGTGCGGATTGTGGGGGCGGAGCTTGACCGGAACGGTAATATCCTGGCGGCGAATTTCCAAGCCGGGGAAGTGGCGGTAATGACCCCCATCAACGAGATGGCCGCCGGTCTTTTTGTGCAGATAGATCGGGTGGTATCGGATAATTTTCCCGAAGTAACCGTGGAAGTACAGGTTCAGAACCGCCGGCGGCGGCCGGTGGTGGGCCTGAACGCGGGGAATTTCCTCCTCAGCGAGGAAGGCCGTGCGGTCAGCGAACAGAATTTTATCGGTGGCGCCTACCAGACCGAATCCAGCGATGTGGTGCTTCTGATGGAACGTTCCCCGGAAACAGCTTCCCGGGGAGCGGACTTGGCCGCGGCGATCCGGGATATCCTGGCCGGGGGCAGCCGGGTGGTTTCCCTGGTTTCCGCCGGGGAGCAGCCCCAGCGGGAAGGGCTTGCGGGGGCCTCCGCGGCGGTTTTTGCCGCCGCCGCCCGGGGGAATCCCGCTTCTTATACCGCCCGGTGGCGCTTTGATCGGGGCCTGCGGCTGGCCGCCACGGATCTCCTGCCGGGCTCGAAAAAGCGGGCGGTGGTATTTGTGGGCGTAGGAACCCTGGGGGAGCTTGCCTTTGATCAATACAGTCTTTCGGAGCTTGCCGCCTACCTTACCAATAACGGCATCCGGTTTTACGCGGTAACCGTGGGAGAAGAGCCTCCGGCAGAGGAACTCCGGTATCTTTGTGATCAAACCGGAGGCCAGGTATTGCCCCTCTACCGGCCTCAAGGCATAACGCCGGTCCTGGAGCGTTTGGGATCGGCTTCTTCCGGTTCATATACCCTGCGCTATCGGTCCCAGCTTCCCACGGATTTTGGGCGGGCCTACCTTTCGGTGGAAGCGGAGGTGTATCTTTTGGAACGATCCGGCCGGGATAAGATAGGATATTTTCCGCCCCTGGAATAAGGCATCCGGCGCTTTAGCCCTTGGGGAATACCCCGGCATGGCCTAACATAGCGGCTTCGGCCTTTCCTGGGGGAAGGAACATTTCTCCGTGATCCCTTCCCGGAGGGCCTCTTCCAACTTTTCTTCCAGGCCAAGCCCTTCATAGAGGCGGAGCGCTTCGTTCCGGTCCCCCCGAAGGATGGGATGGGGGGGGCTGAAAAGAACGCAGCAGTCTTCATAGGGAAGGATCGAAGTTTCATAGGTACCGATGGTCCCGGCGAGCCGGATGATTCCCTCCTTATCCATGCCGATAAGGGGCCGTAATATCGGGAGTTTTACCCGGTTTTCGGTACAGGCTATATTTTCTATGGTTTGGCTTGCCACTTGGGAGAGGCTTTCCCCGGTGATAAGGCATTGGCAGCGCCATTTTACCGCCAGCTTTTCCGCAACATCCATCATGGCCATCCTGAGGAGTATGGTATGCCATTCCGATGGGGCCCCCTCTTTTATCCGCATTTGAACCGTTGTAACGGGCAGGATGTGGAGCCGTATCCCCTGGGAATACCGGCCGACAATTTCCGCCAGTTTTATTACCTTAAGCCGGGCTTCTTCCGAGGTATAGGGGTAGGCGTGAAAATAAACCGCCTCGATCAACATCCCCCGGGAGGCCAAGAGGTAACCCGCTACCGGGGAATCTATACCTCCGGAGAGGAGTAGCAGCCCCCGGCCGGCGCTTCCCACGGGAAGTCCCCGCCGCCCCCGGCGGCCAAAACCGTATACATAGGCCTTTTCCCGAATCTCAACCTCAATAACTCCCTCGGGCCGGTGGACATCCACCCGCAGCCCCGGGACCGCCTCAAGAACCGCCTTACCCCCCTCACAGGCGATACCGTAGGAATCCAGGGGGAAACTCTTATCTGTCCGGCGGGCCTCAATTTTGAAGGATTGAAGCCCCCGCTCCCGGAGCTTTTGCCCCTCGTTTATACAGGAGCGGATCACCGCGGGCACGGTTTTTTCGCATACCCCGGTTTTGGCCCATCCGGTGATACCCATCAGATGATCCAGGGCGTCTTCAGCCTGTTTTTCTGTCCCTTCAGGGCTGTGGATGTAGAAGCGGCCGTTGGCGGTCTCCACCCGCGCCCCGGTTCCCCGGATCAGCGCTTCCAGATTCCGCCGGAGTATCCGTTCAAAGGCCCGGCGGTTTCCCCCTTTAAGGGTAAGTTCCCCCAATTTTAAAAGATAGGTGATCATCCTTTTATGTTACAGGGTTTTAAGGATTTCTCCTATGGCGTTGATCAGGGCTTCCACCTCTTCGGCGGTGGTGGACCAGCCCTGGGAGAACCGAATCCCTTCAAAGGCGGTTTTTTCATCCACCCCCATGGCGGCGAGGATCGGACGTTTGCCCGACGCCGAGGAACAGGCGGAGCCGGTAGAAACCGCAAACCCCGCGTCATCCAGGGTTCGGACCATCACTTCCCCGGGAATACCCTGAAAAGCGGCCTGGAGAATATAGGGGGAAAACCGGGGATCCCTATCCCCCCGATCCCGGGGGATGAGGGAACACCGGTCCATTCCCCGGAGGGTCCGGATCAGGGTTTCCCAGCGGCAAGCGGCGGCTTCATATTCCCCCTTCAGGGTATCCGGATTAAGCCGCCTTTCCAGGCAATCCGCCAGGGCCAGGGCTCCGGCGATGTTTTCCGTTCCCGGCCGTTTGCCCCCCTCCTGCCCCCCCCCGCGGTAGAGGGGTTCCAGGTCCTTCCGGCAGTAGAGCAGGCCTATCCCCCGGGGGCCCCCGAGTTTATGGGCGCTTACGGAGGCGGAATCCAGATCCAGGGCCGTAAGGTCCAGGGGGATCTTCCCCAGGGACTGGACCATGTCGCCGTGAACATGGACGGGGGCTCCCCCCCGGTTTCTGATTCGGTCTATCAGGCCGGAAAGGTCCATGACGGCCCCGGTTTCATTATTCACCCCCATAATCGCCGCCAAACGGGCCCCGGTATTTTTCTTCAGCGCCGCTTCCAGGGTTTCCGTAGTTACCCGGCCATCCTCACCTACGGCGATGGGGGCAACCCCTTTTCCCAGCCGCTCCAGGACCCGGCAGTTCTCACTTACCGAGGGATGTTCCACCGCGGAGTAGAGGATATCCCCCCGGTTTCGGAAGAGGGTGGAAAAGAGGACCAGGGCGTTGGATTCGGTTCCCCCGGAAGTAAAGAAGAGGTGCTTGGCCCGTACCCCCAGGGCGGCGGCACACCGGTTCCGGGCCTCCTCCAGGGCGTCCCGGGCCTCCCGGCCCTCACCATGACGGGAGGAGGGGTTCCCCAAGGGGACGTCCCCGGGGACAGGAATATCCGGCGGGGCGGTGGCGGCCCAGTCAAAGTAACGGCGTTTCCGCAGCCGGTTACGGCAGGTATCCATAGGGTAGGATCATAAAAAAAAAGCCGGGCCTTGTAAAGATTATCAGCCCATGTTACGCAGGAAGAATAGGATTAACCACGAACGACACGAACATCACGAACTTTTGCTTCGATAATATGGTTATATGGTTAAATTTCATCGCGGTTTATGTAAAAAATCATTGGACAATACATACGAAAAGATGTTATTATATGCATAGAGGTATTTTATATGAGAACCACTCTGGAATTGCCCGACGCATTGGTTAATGAAGCCATGACATTAACCAAAATTTCAACCAAAACCGCCTTGATAAAATACGCGTTAGAGCATGTCATCCAACGAGAAAAGGTCAGAGAATTGACTAATTATTTTGGAAAAATAACCCTGGATATTGATTTGGATAAATTGAGGAAACGATGAGCGATACTATTATAGATTCGTCCGCATGGATTGAATTTTTTAAGGGAAATGAAAAATATTCTTTTATCAAGGAATTGATATATACTAATTTGGTATGTACAAACGATATTATTTTAACAGAACTCTTGCCATTGGTAATTCACCAAAGAGAAAATAAATTAGCGGACTTATTGAATAGTTTACGGAAAAAAGTTTTGGTAATTGATTGGCGGGAAATACAAGGTATACAACTATTAAATTTAAAGTATGGGAACAATAATGTAGGAATATCGGATATACTAATCGCCCAGAATTGTATGCAAAATAAATTAAAGATCGTCACCAAAGACAAACATTTTATGGCAATGGCAAAGTATATACCCCTTGAAATATATGCAAAAAAGTGCACTGTCCTTTGTCAGTGTCCATCGTTCCGCAAGACATAAAAAAGCCCCGGCAGGGAAAGCCTGCCGGGGCTGTTCACGGACTAGCCGCGAGGGGACCTTTCCCAAACCAGGAGGTTCGGTGGGAGAGTTTATAGGGAGGTAACTCCGTCTGCCCAGCTATAAGAACCTTGCGAATTACCATCAGTCGGGTGGAACTTGAAGTTATCATATGATTTTGGATCGGTCGTAAGATTTATCCGTCCGCGATACCCGGCTTTCTGGGTGTTGAAATGGCCGTTTCCCGATGTGCCTGCGGCCGCATCGGTATCATACATATTCGAACCTGAACCGGCATTATAAGCAAGGGCCGTTCCAGAAGAAAGAATCGTTGCGCCCCAATAGTCAACTGCGGTAACCACGCCGCTGCTTTTCTCCCAGGCTTCGTAGACGAAACAATAGCCGTCGTATGAACCCGCGGTTCCACCAAGCACCATGAAGAACAATCCGGCATACCCGGTAGCCTTGGACTGGCCGATAAGCGCGGTGTAGAGTTTCCGGTAGAAATTGTCCGTAGTGTCTGTCGCCCAGGTGGAATAGTAGGTGCCGAATTTGCTGTTAAACAGGTCCTCTACACCTTTATAATCCCCCGTGCTGAAGATGTTGACGTAAAAGTCGATGTTATGGCCGTCAAGCGTATTTCCGGTGATTTGCGGCGAAACCGTGGGGTCCGTTATCGTAGCGGGGTTAATGTTCAAAAAGAGGGCGGCGGCCGGAGCGTTTACGGTTTCGGCGCCACCCGTACCCGATGACAGGGTATTGTTTTTAATGACTATAGACGGATCGTAATACTGGACAACCACTCCCTGGGCCGCCGCTGTCCCCCTTCCCGAAGTCTCAACCGTATTACCCTCAATAATAATCTTTCGCGGAGTAACACTGGGGCCTGAGGCACCTGATACATAGATACCGGCGTTATGGGTATAGCTGGTGTTTGTGTCCAATGGGTCAATGGCATAGGTTACCTTGCAATTCTTTACCGTTACATCATTATTGGCCAGATTATCACCGGTAAGTATGCTGGTTCCATCATATCTGCTGATGGATATACCAGCCGTATACCTTGTATTACTCGTCGTTATCGCCGCCTGGGTTGGGATGGTAATCTCGACCTTCATCTCGTCCAGCGTCACCTTGTCGTTGGCCAGGAGTATACCCACGGGAAGGGAGGGGTCGTCGTCTGCCGTTCCCTGGCCCTTGATGGTGTAGGGGATAGTGTTGCGGTCAGGGCCGGCGTCGGTGACGATAGCCGTCGTGACGTTATTCTCTACATCTTCATAGAAGTCCGGGGTCAACTCCATGACCGTGCCGGGGCCCAATTTCTTTGCCCCCGTTATTCGGTCGTTTAACCCCTTTGAACCGCTACCGATATCAGTCGTTTCCAAATCCACTTTAAAGACAACCGCACCGGGAGAGAAGTTGAAGGTTCCCCCTGTTTTGGTTAAGGTACCGTTACCTGCTACTTCAACCTTACCGCCGGCGCTGACCGTAGTTGTTCCTCCGGCAATGGTTACCGTCTTACCATCCGGCACGGAAAAGGTAACCCCGCCAGGGATGGTAACGGCCGCAATCTCTCCTGGACCAGTACCAACGGTAAAATTATTTTTAACCGTGACGGTTGAGCCGACACGCTCTACAATCTCAGCGCCAGCAGCAAGGCCCCTATTCAGTGTGCTCACCAGTTCACTTGCCAACTGCACCGGCGTTTTAGTGGGGATGGAGGGACCGGAAGGACCGGAAGGATTGGAAGGGGGATTCCCCGGATTCTGGGTCTCCGTTCCCGAAGTCCCGGTGGGGCAGCCCCCCAGGACCAGCAATGCCATGAGGAGCAAGACCATGCTCCCTATAAAACGACTCTTGTTTTTCATAGAGTCCTCCTTCATAAAATATATACACCCGGGACAAATCCCGGGTGTCCCCGGCGCAGGAGTAACCCCACGCCGGGGGATAAAAAGAGGACTGGCGCATTGTTATTATTGCCGGGCTCGGCTATAATCAACAGTGCGTTAGTGCAGCCCCGGCGGCAGCGTTTTACTTGCTAGGTATGGGCGCTACCCCGGGGTCCCTCTTTTCAGAGCCCCGATATACTTGACGGCCGCAGGTAGTTTGCTTTGTAACATGCCCGGCAGCCCGTATCATTCCCTTTAAAGGGTATACTAAAGACTGTATCATACCTTTCAAAAAAAATCTCGTTTTTTTTGAAAAATAATTAAAAAATTTCAAAAAAAACACCGAAAAAAAGCCGCCTGATACGACTTGCGTATCAGGCGGCCTCCGTTGTATGCTCCCGGCGGGGGGATATCCGGTGCAGGCGGCGAAACGGTTTACGGAAAAGTCCAGGGCCCGGCTCCGGGCGGAAATCGAGGACGCCGGGGGTAATGAGGTGTTTGCCCTGGGCTATTGTAACGAGGCGGGGCTCGTGGCTTCCCTGGAGATAGCGGCCCGGGGCAACGAAAGTTCCGTCCTTGCCCTGGACCGGTTTCAAGATCCCTCCCGGCCCCCGGATGTGCTCATCCACAACCACTCTTCGGCTTTTCTTGTCCCCAGTGACAACGATTTGGTCATCGCCTCCCGGGCCGCCGAGGGGGGGATGGGCTCCTTCATCGTCGATAACCAGGTGGAAAAGGTCTACGTTATTGCCGAACCCACCCTCAGACAAAAGCGGAAGGAACTGGACCCGGAACGCCTCTGCGCCGCCCTGGAAGCGGGGGGGGCCATAAGCCGGCGGCTCCCCTCCTACGAGATCCGGGAATCCCAATTGGATCTGATGCGGCTCATCATCCGGGGGTTTAATGAAGACGCCCTGGTGGCCGCCGAGGCGGGTACCGGGGTGGGGAAGTCCTTTGCCTACCTCCTCCCCAGCCTGGTGTTTGCCCTGGAAAACAATGAACGGATCGTCCTTTCCACCGCTACCATTCCATTGCAGCAGCAGCTTTTTGACAAGGACATACCCCTGGTAACGGCGGCCCTAAACAAAAAAATCAAGGTGGTCCTCATCAAGGGAAGGGGAAACTACCTGTGCCGCCGCCGCCTGTACGATGCTCTCCGGGAACAGAGCCTTTTCGAGGAAGACGACAACGACATCCGGGCCATCCTCGCCTGGTCGGAAATCACCAAAACCGGGAGCCGGTCGGATCTTTCCTTTATGCCCCCGGACGATCTCTGGTCCCGGATCTGTTCGGAGGTCGATCTCTGCATGGGAATGCGCTGCCCCGAACGGGAGCGGTGTTTTGTCCTGGCCTTACGAAAAGAAGCCGCCGATGCCCGGGTCCTGGTGGTGAACCACCACCTGCTTTTCGCGGATATTGCCGCCCGGCGGGAGGGGGCGGGGTATGACAGTACCGTGGTACTGCCCCCCTACCGGCGGATCGTCATCGATGAGGCCCACAAGGTGGAGGATGCGGCCACCTCTTTTTTTTCCAAAGGATTCAGCCGCCTGGGGCTCTACCGCCAGTTGGGGCGGCTCTACCACCGGCGCCGGGGCCGTCAAATGGGGCTCCTTTTCAGGCTTCCCACCATAACCCCCCAAGAGCTTGACGATGCGGCGGAGGCCATTCAAAAAACCCGGGACGCCGCTGACGCCTTGGACGAGGCGGGACTGGACCTTTGCGCTGAAGAGGGAGTTTTCCGGCTCTGTCCCTCCCGGGAGGACCGGTTCCTTCCGGTCCTGATACCCGCCTTGATAACCCTGCGGAAGCGCATAGCTTCCCTGGCGGGGGTACTCCGGTCCCTGGTGGAGTTTGCCGAAGACGAAAAGGACCCGGCAACCACCACGGCAGCCGATTCGGACCGTAACGCCGTGGCCTGGGAGGTAAAGGCCGTCCTGCGGCGGCTTGAGACGGTGGCCGCTGTCTGCGGGGCCTTTGTGGAATACGGTGAACGCCCCCAGGAGGTTATGTGGCTGGAGACCCATAGAAGCGCGGTATCCGGTGACGATCGGGGTTCCTGGGCGGTTTTTACCGTTACTCCCCTGGAGGTGGCCCCTGTCCTGGGGACCGCCCTTTTTGAGCCCCATAAGACCGTGGTGTGCCTCTCCGCCACCCTCACCGTAGCCGGTTCTGGTTCCGGCTCCCAGAACCCCGGAGCTTTTGCCTATTGGAACCGCCGTTCCGGAATCACCCTGGTGGCGGACCGGGAACCCCTTACGGGACAATTCCCCTCTCCCTTTCCCTATGCCCGGTCGGTGCTGCTCGCCGCCCCGGCGGATGCCCCCCTTCCCGACGAAGATCGATACCAGGCCTTTGTGGATCAGGCGGTTTTGAAACTGACGGAGCTCGCCGGAGGGTCTACCCTGGTCCTCTTTACCTCCTACGAAGCCCTTAAAAGCGCCTATGCCGCCGCGGTTCCGGTCCTGGAAAAACAGGGGATCCGCTGCCTGAAACAGGGAGACGACGACCGGAGCCGCCTCCTCGGCGCTTTCCTGGCGGACGAGTCCAGCGTTCTTTTTGGAACCGATTCGTTCTGGGAAGGGGTGGACGCCCCGGGGGATACCCTGCGGATGGTGATCCTCTGCCGCCTCCCCTTCAGGACCCCCCGGGACCCGGTTTTCGAAGCCCGCCGGGAAGCGCTGGAAAAACAGGGGCGAAATCCCTTTATGGAGCTTTCCCTTCCCGAAGCGGTGATGAAATTCAAACAGGGCTTTGGCCGGCTCATGCGCCGCAGTGGGGATCGGGGTATCGTAGCTGTTTTGGACGGACGGATCCTCCGCAAGCGGTACGGGGAATTTTTCATCCGTTCCCTGCCCAAGACCCGGACCAGCTTTGGGGAATTTTCCTCGGTTTTACGGGACACCGAAAGCTTTTTGTTTTCCTGAGGCGGTTTCAAACTGCAATGATGTACTTTTAATATGCGTTAAAATCGGGTAAACTCCGGTAGGAGCAGGAAAGGTGAGCAGCGAAACAGAAACCGGCGTATCCGGGGGAACGGACCTTGAAATTCTCGATACCACCCTCAGGGACGGGGCTCAGGGCGAAGGGATCAGCTTTTCGGTACAGGATAAACTCGCCGTAGTCCGGGCCCTGGATGATCTGGGGGTGGCCTGGATTGAGGCGGGGAACCCGGGAAGTAATCCCAAGGACGCGGAATTTTTCAGCCTGGTCCGGGGGCTCAGTCTGGGACATAGCCGGCTCTGCGCCTTTGGGCCAACCCGAAAACCGGGGATAAAAGCCGCCGATGATCCCCAAATCCGCCGTTTGCTTGAGGCGAATACCGAAGGGGTGGTGATCTTTGGGAAGAGCTGGGATCTCCATGTAACCGAGGTACTCCGGGTATCCCTTGAGGAAAATCTTGCCATGATTTTTGAAACCACGGCCTTTCTTACGGCCCAGGGCCGTAAAGTTTTTTTCGATGCGGAACATTTTTTTGACGGCTGGAAGGCCAATCCCGGCTATGCCCTCTCCACCCTGGAAACCGCTTTGAAAGCCGGGGCAAAGACCATGGTTCTCTGCGATACCAACGGCGGCAGTTTTCCCGACGATATGACCGCCGGAGTGGGGGCGGTTCTTCAAAAGTATGAAAAGTCGGGGGTGGACGTTGGGATTCATGCCCATAATGATATGGGGCTGGCCATAGCCAATGCCCTGGCGGCGGTTAAGGGGGGGTGCCGGCATGTGCAGGGGACCCTGGTGGGCTTTGGAGAACGCTGCGGCAATACGAGCCTTGCGGCCCTCATCCCCAGCCTGGAACTCAAATGGGGGCTTCGCTGCCTTCCCCGGGGCAAGCTGCCCCTGATCGCCGAAACGACCCGGCGGGTGGCGGAGATTGCCAATATCCCGGTCCCCGGTGCCATGCCCTATGTGGGGTCCAGCGCCTTTTCCCATAAGGGGGGGATGCACACCGACGGGGTCCTCAAGGTACGCCGTTCCTTTGAACACATCGATCCCGCCCTGGTGGGGAACAACCGGCACCTCTTGATGAGCGAAGTGGGGGGGCGTTCCGCCGTGGCCGAGCGGGCGAAAAAGATCGATCCTTCTTTTACGAAGGACCACCCGGTAATCGCGGCCATTGCGGAAAAGCTCAAGACTCTGGAGGCTGAGGGCTGGGCCTTTGAGGGGGCCGACGCCAGTTTCGAGATCCTGGTCCGCCGGGAACTAAGCCGGCATACGGGCCGTTCCGAAGAGTCCCGGCGGTCCCTCTTCAAAATTCTCGCCTATCGGGTGGTCAGTGAACACCCTACCGGGGAGACCATTGCCTGTTCCCACGCATGGGTCAAGGTTTGGGTGGAGGGCAAGGACGAGATCGCCGCCGCCGAGGGGGATGGTCCGGTGAACGCCCTGGACGGCGCCCTCCGCCGGGCCCTTACCCGGTTCTACCCGGAGTTGGAGCAGGTCCGGCTTTCGGACTACAAGGTCCGGGTTATCGACGGCAACGCCGCCACCGCCGCCAAGGTCCGGGTCCTCATCGAATCCACCGACGGGGTGAAAACCTGGAGTACCCTGGGGGTTTCCGAGGACATCATCGATGCCAGCCGTGCCGCCCTGGTGGATTCCATCGAATACAAGCTGATTGGCGATATTGAGCGGAAGTTCCGGGCGTATCTATAAGGGGCCGGCAAACGCTTGATACACCCCCTGTGAGCGGGTATTATACTAGCGGGGATCGTCCTGATCCTGGGGCGTTAACGGAACCCAACTGAAAAAGGAGTCCAACGAGGAATGGCAAAATACCCTTTTATTACGATTGAGGAAAAATGGCAAAAATACTGGGAGGAACATAAAACTTTTAAGGCGATAGAGGATCCCGCCTTTCCCAAGGAAAAGCGCCGCTATGTGCTGGATATGTTCCCCTATCCCTCCTCCCAGGGACTCCATGTGGGCCATCCCGAGGGGTATACCGCGACGGATATCTATTGCCGTTACCTCAGGATGAAGGGGTACAATGTGCTTCATCCCATGGGGTTTGACGCCTTTGGCCTTCCTGCGGAAAACTACGCCATCAAAACCGGAACCCACCCGGCGGTGACTACCGCGGCGAACATCAACAAATTCCGATCCCAGATAAAGACCCTGGGCTTCTCATACGACTGGGACCGGGAGGTGGATACCTCAAGCCCGGAATATTATACCTGGACCCAGTGGATCTTCCTCAAACTTTTTGAAAAGGGCCTGGCCTACGAGGCGGAAAGCCCCATCAACTGGTGCCCCTCCTGTATGACCGGTCTGGCCAACGAGGAGGTCAAGGACGGCCTCTGTGAACGCTGCGGCACCAAGGTAAGCCGGAAGCGGATCCGCCAGTGGATACTCCGGATCACCGCCTATGCGGAACGGCTCCTGGCGGATCTGGACGGCCTGGACTGGCCCGAGCCGGTGAAACTCATGCAGCGGAACTGGATAGGCCGTTCCGAGGGGGCCAATGTTTTTTTTGCCCTGGAGAGGCATCCCGATAAACTCGAAATATACACCACCCGGCCGGATACCCTTTTTGGGGTAACCTATATGGTTTTGGCCCCGGAGCATCCCCTGGTGGACAAAATCACCACGCCGGAACAAAAAGCGGCGGTTACCGCCTATTTGGATGCGGCGGCCAAGAAAAGCGACCTGGAACGGACCGACCTGGCCAAGGTCAAAACCGGGGTTTTTTCCGGGGCCTACGCGGTGAACCCGGTAAACGGGGAGCGGATCCCCATCTGGATTGCCGATTATGTCCTCATTTCCTACGGAACCGGGGCTATCATGGCGGTCCCCGCCCATGACGAACGGGACTGGGAATTTGCCAAGGCCTTCAAACTGCCCATACGCCTAGTGGTGAGCAGCGAGAAGGTAGAAGCGGGAAAGGATTATTCCGGGGAACCGGCGGAATGTACCGTTGCCGATGGCTGGTCGGTGAATTCCGGTCAATTTAGCGGGCTCCCTACGGCGGAGGCTATCAAAAGGATCACCGCATGGCTTGAGGAAAAGGGTATCGGGAAAAAGGCGGTAAACTACAAGCTCCGGGATTGGATCTTCAGCCGCCAGCGGTACTGGGGGGAGCCTATCCCTGTGGTCCACTGCGAACACTGCGGGAAGGTCCACGGCTCCCCCATCATTCCCCTACCGGAGACGGAGTTGCCCCTGATCCTGCCCGAGGTGGAGTCCTACAAACCCACCGGTACCGGGGAATCCCCCCTGGCCCTGATCGACCATTGGGTAAATACCACCTGCCCCCGTTGCGGGGGCCCCGCCAAGCGGGAAACCAACACCATGCCCCAATGGGCAGGCTCCTGCTGGTACTACCTCCGCTACCTGGACCCCCACAACAAAAAAACCTTCGCGGACCGCGCCGCCGTGGACTACTGGGCCCCGGTGGACCTCTATGTGGGGGGCACGGAACACGCGGTCCTCCACCTCCTCTACGCCCGGTTCTGGCACAAGGTCCTCTACGACCTGGGCCTGGTCAACACCCCGGAGCCCTTTCAGCGGCTGGTGAATCAGGGGATGATCCTGGGGGAGGACAACCAAAAGATGAGCAAAAGCCGGGGGAACGTCATCAACCCCGACGACATTATCCGGGAATACGGCGCCGACGCCATGCGGGTCTACGAGATGTTCATGGGTCCCCTGGAAGTCACCAAGCCTTGGATCACCGCGGGGCTCGTGGGGGTCTCCCGCTTCCTGGAACGGCTTTGGGCCATCAGTGAAAAACCCGTGACTGAAGGCCTCCCCGCCGGATCCGGGGAAATCCCCCCCCCCTGGGCCGGATTGGTCAGACTCCTCCACAAGACCATCAAGAAGGTGAGCGCCGATACCGAAACCCTGAACTTCAACACCGCCATCAGCGCCATGATGGTTTATTCCAATGAACTGGCCAAATTAAAGGAGGTCCCCCGGGACCTCTGGGAACCCCTGGTACTGATGGTCGGCGCCTATGCTCCCCATCTTGGGGAAGAATTATGGGAAAAACTGGGCCATCCCGAATCGGCATCCAAAGCCCCCTGGCCCAACTATGATGATGCCCTCACCCGGGAGGAGGAACTTACCATTGTGGTCCAGATCAACGGCAAGATCCGGGACAAGTTTGTGGCCGCGGCAGGAACCCCCCGGGAGGAGTTGGAGCGGACCGCCCGGGCCCTGCCGGGACTTCGCAAATGGACCGAGGGACAAACGCTGGTCAAGGTGATCACCGTACCGGATAAACTGGTCAACCTGGTGGTAAAACCATAGGGCCTGCTACTGGTATGCGTCTTATCCCATAGCAGCCCGCCGGTTCCGCACGGTCCTGAGGGTCTCCTGTAATTCCTCTTTTTGTTCCTCGGCGATAAGCCCTTTGATTTTCTCCAGACTTTCCTCAAATTGGGTGATCCGGTGGAGGAGGGCATCCCGGTTTTCCAAAAAGAGTTCAGTCCACAGGGGAACGTTGAGTATGGCTATCCGGGTAAGGTCCTCAAAACTCCCCCCTCCAAAGCGGGTAATCTCCCGGTCAGCCTCGCAGTTGATGAGGGCCGCGGCAATAACGTGACAGAGCTGGCTGGTAAAGGCGATCTTCCGGTCGTGTTCTTCCGCCGTGGTACAGGTGATCCTGCCGAAACCCATCCGGTATAGCAGGGCTTTAAGGTATTCCAAATTTTCGCCCTTGTTCCGTTTCAGGGGGGTGAGGATATAATTTTTTCCGTGAAAATCACATTTTTTCGCGTTCCCATAGCCTCCCCCTTCGCTCCCCGCCATGGGATGTCCCGGTATAAAGTCCAGATCCTCCCGGAGGGTGGTTTCCATGGCCGCGGCAATATGTCCCTTAATACCGGCAATATCGGTGATCAGGGTCCCGGGACGGAAGGCCCTCATCTGTTTTTCCATAAATTCCAGCAGGGTGGCGGGGTTGAGGCAGAGAAAGATCATATCGCAGCGTCCCAGCAGGGGTTCCGGGGAGGTGAAACCCTCGTCGATAACCCCGTCCACCCGGGCCGCCGCCAGGGTATCCCCGTCGATGTCGCAGCCCAGGATCCGTCCCCGGCCTCCCGGGGGGATAAGCCCCCCGGATCGCAAGGCCATGGCTATGGCGCCGCCCATAAGCCCCAGCCCGATGATCCCCACCACGTTGTTTTCGATTGGTTTCATAGGCTAGAGGACCCGGCCTTCCAGGGCGGCGTATTTTTTTAAGGAGTCCATGAGCCGGGCGAATTCTTCCGGAGTGAGGGACTGTTCCCCATCGCAGAGGGCGTTTTCCGGATCGTTGTGGACTTCGATGATGACACCGTCGGCCCCCGCTGCCAGGGCGGCCTTGGCCATGGAGGGGACCATCCAGGCAAGACCCGTGGCATGGCTGGGATCCACGATTACCGGAAGGTGGCTTTGCTTTTTCAGGGCCGGGATTGCCGACAGATCTAAGGTATTCCGGGTGAAACTGCCGAAGGTACGGATCCCTCGTTCACAGAGGATGATCCGGTCGTTCCCGCCGGCCATGATGTACTCCGCAGCCATGAGGAGTTCCGTTAAGGTACAGGCGTAACCCCGCTTGAGGAGTATGGGCTTACGGCTTCTCCCCAGTTCTTTAAGGAGGGTAAAATTCTGCATGTTCCGGGCCCCCACCTGGATGATGTCCACATCCTCAAAAACCTCAAGCTGGTGATTTCCCATAAGTTCGGTTACAATGGGCAGGCCCGTTTCTTTTTTTGCCTCCAGAAGCAGGTCAAGCCCTTCACATCCCAGACCCTGAAAACTATAGGGACTGGTCCGGGGTTTAAAAGCCCCGCCCCGGAGAAATCCCGCCCCGGCTTTTTTTACTTCCCTGGCCACCTGGAGGATCTGATCCCGGTTTTCTACCGAACAGGGGCCGGCGATAATACCCAGGGAAACCCCGCCGATGCTCCGAATAATACCATCCGGCCCGGGTACCTCAATCCGGGTATCCTCGGGGTGAAAAAGCCGATTCGCCCGCTTATAGGGCTCCTGTACCCGAATAACCTTTTCTACCACATGGTGAGCCCTGAGGGCTTCGGCGTTGATCCCCTGGGTATCCCCCACCAGGCCCAATACGATCCGGGATGCTCCCTGGGAATAGTGGACCGTTACCCCCTGCTGTTCAAGAAAAACCGTAAATTTCTCTACTTCCCCTTTTTCCGCTTCCGGTTTTAAGGCGATAATCATGATAACCTCCTGGTTGTTTTTCCGGGATTTAAAATCCCGCCGGACATAAAAAAAGGGAGACCCCGGTTAATTTATCCCGGGATCTCCCTGAATTATCAGGTTTTGCCTGTTTTTAGGTTTTTAACCTAAAACCTATCGGCTCCGCGGGACATAAAGACCGGTAATAATAATAGTAATAGGAGGAAAGAGAAAAACCGGCCTTGCAACCGGTGATAAAGAATATCTTGTAAGCCGCGGAATTAAACACCTTGTTTCCTTATGATAGGGGAGTATAAACAGGGGAGAAATCCCTGTCAAGTAATATATCCCCCCTCGTCCGGAGCTGCCGTTGGCTATAGCAATAGAATTCAAAAACCAGTATACTATTTTCCCCCTTATGGGTTTTTATATTGAACCGGTTTCAAAAATTAGATTTTTTTGAAACCGCCTCTGGTAACAAGGAGTTTGCCCTATGGCGTTAATACGGCATCCTGATTCGGGACTTTTTATTGCCGATCCTGCGGTACTTCCCTTCAAAGGGGATGATCCGGCTTTGACCAAGACCCGTTTGGATGAAGTGCTGGATAAAATGATCCTTTCGGCATCGGGGTGGCGGGGGATCTTCGCGAAAAACGGCGATGAGGAGAGCCCCGGAGAAGAAATAAGTCCGGTCCATGGGGTTATAGCCAGTATTGCGGCCGGGATCTTTGCGGAATATCTTAAACAAAAAACGGGCCTGGAACATCCCCAGGTAATAGTCGGAATGGACTCAAGACCCACGGGACCGGCCATAGCGGATCCGATGATCCGGACCTTTTTGGCACAGGGCTGCGGGGTACGGTTCGCCTTTATCATCGCTGCCCCGGAGATCATGGCCTATGCCCGGACCGGCAAAGCCCAGGGGTTTGTATATATCTCCGCCAGCCATAACCCCATAGGGCATAACGGTCTTAAATTCGGTCTTACCGATGGGGGGGTTCTCCCCGCACCGGAGGCGCTGCTCCTGATTGAAGCGTTCCGGGCCCGGATGGCGGATCCCCAGGTTATACCCCAGGCGGTTTCCTGGGTGGGGTATGGGAATATTCCGGAACTCACCCAGGTGTATTTAGGCCTTCAGGAGATCAAAGCCGAAGCCTATGGGGCGTATCTCTCCTTTACCCGGGAACTTACCGGAGGAACCGAAAATGCCGGGGAAAGCTCCCTTTTTGAGGTTATGACCCGAAGTTTACGGAACCATTTCCTGGGGGTGGCGGCGGATTTTAACGGATCCGCCCGGACCTTATCTATAGACCGGGAATTTCTTACTTCCCTGGGGCTGGGTTTTTACGGAATGTTTCAAAAACCCCGGGAAATCGCCCACCGTATCGTCCCCGAGGGGGAATCCCTGGAACCCTGCCGGCAGTTTGTGGAGCAACTCCACCGGGAGAATCCCGGGGTGGTTATCGGCTATGTGCCGGATTGTGACGGGGACCGGGGAAATCTGGTTTTCTGGGACGAAACCCAGGGACGGGCCCGGGCCCTGGAAGCCCAGGAAGTTTTCGCCCTGGCCTGTGTTTCCGAATTGGCCCACCTGGTTTGGACCGGCGAACTTCAGTTTGATAATAAGGGAAACGCCCTGCGAAAAGCGGCTATTGCGGTGAACGGCCCTACCTCCATGCGGGTGGATCGGATTGCCAAGGCCTTTGACGTGTCGGTTTTCCGGGCCGAAGTGGGGGAGGCTAATGTGGTTGGCCTGGCCCGGAAGCTCCGGGAACAGGGATATCTGGTACGGATCCTGGGGGAAGGATCCGCCGGGGGTAATATTACCCATCCTTCGGCGGTACGGGATCCCATTAATACGGTGTTGGCCCTGGTAAAACTCCTTACCATCCGGAGCGAAGGGGAACGGAAGGGCTTTTTTGAACTCTGGTGTGATCTGTCGGATCAAGCCGAGGTATACCATCCTGATTTTACCCTGGCGGATATTATCGCCGCCCTCCCTCCCTTTATCACCACCGGTTCCTATACCCCGGAGGCGTTACTGCGGATCAAAACCGTCGATCACGGGCTCCTCAAAAACCGGTACCAGGAATTTTTTCTCCAGGAATGGGAGGAACGAAAGGATTACTTTAACGCCCGTTACGGTATCACCGGGTGGAGCGCCACCGCCTTTGTAGGAATGGAGGAAAAACGGGGACTTTCCCGCTTCGGCGATGCCGGCCGGGGGGGCTTAAAGATCCTTTTTTCCACCAAAACCGGCCATGTCCCGGCCTGTATCTGGATGCGGGGTTCCGGTACGGAACCGGTTTTCCGAATCATGGCGGATGTGGAAGGCTCGGATAAACGGATGGAACGGGACCTTATCGAATGGCAGCGGCACCTGGTTACCCGGGCGGATCAAGCCGGAAATTAACAGGAGCGGAATATGGGGATACGGGGAGAATTGTTTTCAACCAAGGTTTCTTTACAAAATAGAACCTACTTTTTTAATGTAAAAGAAAACCGCCTGGGGGATCTCTACCTCAACATCGTGGAAAGCAAAAACCGGGACTCCGGAGGCTTTGAACGCCAATCGGTGATCTTTTTTGCCGAAGACCTTCCCGAATTTCTCCAGGGTTTTGACGAAGCCCTCAAGGTATTGGAAAAGGCCTTTCGGGAAAAGAACCGGGGGGAACACCGAAAACCTCAGGAGAATCGGGACCGGGAAAAAGGGGATCCCCGCTTCCTGCGGCCTGAGCGGGGAGGGAAGGCCCCGCAGGAAAAGGGAAAACGGGTACTGCTTAAAACCGGGAAGGCAAAAAACAAGACCGGCGCCGCCAAACCGGGCCCCCGGAAGCCCCGCTCCGTTAGGGCTATCCGTCCTGAGGGCCCCCATCCTGATCGGGATGATTAAAGAGGGGTAGCTGGATCGGTTTAACCCTGAAACTCCGGCGCTGGATAGGGGACGGCCCATGGATGGCGATTCTTTTTAGGTGGTCCTGAGTGGGATAGCCTTTATGCCGGTCATAACCGTAGTCGGGATAAAGCCAGGAATACCGTTCCATCATCCGATCCCGGGCGGTTTTGGCGAGGATCGAGGCGGCCATAACCTCGGGGACTTGGGCGTCGGCTTTGACCAAGGCCCGGCAGGGGAGGGGGATATCCGGTACGTAAAGGCCGTCTACAATGGCGCTGAGCCCGGGGGGGAGTGCGGCCAGGGAAGCGGCGGCCAACTCCTCAAAGGCCCGCTTCATGGCCAGGAGGCTCGCCTTAAGGATATTAATGCGGTCGATCTCAAAAGCCGATGCCCAGCCGATGCCCCAGGCGAAGGCCCCCCGATAGATGATTTTCATGGCCTCTTCCCGCTGCCGGGGGCTAAGTTTTTTTGAATCCCCCAGGACATCCCGGGGAAAATCTTCGGGGAGGATCACCGCGGCGGCGCAGACCGGGCCGGCCAAGGGCCCCCGGCCCGCTTCATCAATACCGCATATCATCGGGGTCAGGGAATCACGTCCAGGACATTCCGCAGTTGGGGATCCGGAGCATAATAATACTCCTCCAGTTCTTCCCTGCTTAGACCCACCAGCTCATGGCTCATATAATGGATCCAGCGGTCCTCTTCGTGGATGGATAGTTCATGTTTTCTGCACCAATAATCGGGCTGAATGGGAAGCTGGTCCGGTTTATCATAAAAATATTTATAGTCGTGGACCGCCACTTTTAAATCGTCCCGGGGTATGCCCTTTTCCAGGATGATCTGTCCCAGATAATTAATGGTTTGGCCGGAATCAAAAATATCATCCACCAAGAGGATTTTATCCCCTACCCGGAGGTGTTCCGGCGCATAGGTCCAGCCCTCAACCTTGATCTTGCCCGCCTTACGGACATCGGTGTAGGAACGGGCCACCACCGCCGCATAATACACCGGCCGGCCGCCGGCACGAACTATCTTAAAATACTCACTGATCACATTCCCCAGATACGCACCGCCCCGGAGGGAAACATAAATGACATCGGGTATAAATCCATCATGATAAATACGATGGGCCAGCTTGAGGGCATTATTCCGAACTACATCATAGGGGAGGAATTCCTTTCTCATAACAGTAGCATACCGATTTTTTCTTCTTGCGGGAAGATGATGGGACCCACAAGACCGGGCAACAACGTGGACCAGGGGTGGCTGTTTAAAAGGTATTTTACAAGGGTTCGGAGACGAGTTTTCCCTTGGTTTTATCCAAGCTTATCCGTACCTTCCGTAAGGGTTCTTCGACAAAAAGGGCGATCTGACAAATTTCGATCAGGGTACCCGGGGCAATTTCCCCGGTTACTTCCACCAGGGCCTTATCATCCGCTTCCAAGCGGCCTAACAGATCGGAGATCCGCTGCCCGGTTTTCTTTTGCTCCTGCTCAAGACGGTGCAAAAGTTCTTCCATTTTGGCTTTTTTTTCCGGGTTTTGCTCCGGAACAGCCATCAGTTCCCTGAGTTTTGCCAGTTTGGCGGAGATGATCCGGAGTTGATAATTGTTTTTTTCTTTTTCCTGCTGGACCGTAAAATCAATTCCACAATGGATATGGGTAGGTTTCCCGGATTTTTTACCTATTGCCCCTGCCCGGATCCCATGGATGGCGGTAATATCCCCCCCGACAATTACTCCCTTATCCCCCAGCTCGATATTTTCCATGGCATATATACTGGAATTGATGATCTCCGTTTCCACCATTAAGGTTTTTCGACAAGCCACCCGGCAGTTTTCTATGAATTTAGCCTTAAGGGTTCCGCCAACTTTAACCAGGGCTCGGCCCCTGCCGATGATCCCACCGGCTACGGTAAGATCATTTTTGGTGATCACATCGGTCACGTCAAAGGTCTGTTTTATGGTCACCGAGCCGCCGGAATAGATCTTAAATCCATCCGATACCGGCCCTTCGATGATCACATCCCCGGGAAAAATAATATTCCCCGTGGCATACCCTACACCGCCTTTTATCACCAGCGATTCCTGGACGCTGATGACTTTTTTATTTTCTATCAATTGACCCGCGATTTTCGCGATGATATGGTTTTCGTCGGTTCTGGTATTTTGTCCTCCGGAAACTCCTTCAGGCCGCAGTACGCCCCGGGGAATAAGCACCCCATGGATGTTTTTACCGTCCTGCCCTTTTTCCCGGGGCCGTTTATACGCCAGGATCTGATCTTTTTTTACGATGACAAAGGGAGACTGGGAGCGGTAATCAATACGGTTGTTTGCCTCGGACGGGGACGAAGCCGGATTGGGGGCAAGTTCAAAATACTCAAGTACCTCATCTTTTGGGGGATCCCCCCGGGCGATGAGGACATCTTTTATGGGTTTTCTATCATGATTGCACCGGAGGATTGCCTCCTGAATAGTTTTTTCCTGTATTCCGTAGACTATATTAAGCCGTTCCAGGACCGAAGAAACATAGGCGAGGGTGATGGGTTCTCCATTTCCGACGGCGGGTATAAAGTCCGCCCGGGCTTCCAGGTCATCTTCAGAAAAAGTTACGGATATATTTCCGTCATTTTTATTTTCCCTTAAAACGGTTGCACGATTTTGTGGATTTTTACTTTCCGGTACTTTTCCGGCTTGATCTCTATTTTTATTAGAGTTGAATTTCTCCATTAGTTTTATGCTCCGAATATTCCTACCATAATATCGGCAAGATCTTCTATAGTTATAATTATAGGATATGGCAGGATATTTTACCCAGGATTAAGGGAGTTTAGATCGTGGATATGCGGGGATTAAGCGTGTTAAAAAAATACTTGCAAAAAGTATCTTGCCATTGTATATTTATGCAAGGATGGAGGATAATTATTCGTAATTGGGCCGGTGACAAACAGCCAATTTTGAAAACGGTTTAATTAGCCCCCGAGTAATATGGAGTAATTGTGAAGGAACGGTTGGCTCGTTTAAAAACTGTCCGTAAATTGATAAAGACCTATCGAATTGAGTCTCAAGAAACACTTTTGGGACATTTGCAAAAAGAAGGATTTATTGTTACCCAGGCAACCCTTTCCCGGGATTTAAAACTCCTCAAGGTAGGTAAGATCTCCGATGGTCATAACGGGTATGTGTATTCCCTGCCCGGAGAAGATGAGCGGCAAGAGACCGAACGGACCTATATCCATGATTTTCTTCGGGGGTATGTTTCTATCGAATGGTCCGGAAATATGGTGGTGATCAAAACCTATTCGGGTCATTCCGATTCGGTTGCACTGGCGGTGGATAACTTAAGCCTGGACGATGTGCTGGGAACCATCGCGGGAAGGGACAATACGGTTTTTGTATGCCTCCGGGAAGGTATAACCGGAGAGGATTTTATACGCCGGATGAAGGAAAGTATTCCTGAACTGGAAGATTAATGGAGAGAATGGATTATGAAATATAACAATTTTGATAAGCTTACCGCTTATAAGCGACTTTTGGATCTTGTGCCCCGGGGGAAGGGGTTTGATTTTGTATCCCAACTTACCGCGGAACGGGTAAGAAAGGCGGTGGTTCCCCTGGCCGCGGGGTTCACCTATTCCTGGGCCGCAAAAGCGGTGGACGATCCCGTGATAGAGGCTCTCCAGGCCCTGGCGGATGAGCAGGAGCTTATAGAGAAGTACCAGGCGTTGATTGACGGGGAAACGATGAATACCGGAGAAAACCGGAAGGTCCTCCACCATCTGCTTCGGGGGCAATTGGGAAAACCGGTTTTACATGAAGGGAAGAACCTGGGGGAATTTTACGCCCATGAACTTGACCGGTTTTCCGCCTTTGCCGACGCGGTCCATGCCGGTAAAATCCGGGGTTCCACGGGAAAGGCCTTTACCACGGCGGTGCAGATCGGTATAGGCGGATCGGATTTGGGTCCCCGGGCTCTGTACCTTGCCCTGGAAAACTGGGCCGCCGCAGAGGGGAAGGGACATTTACAGGCGAAGTTCATCTCCAATGTGGATCCCGATGACGCCTCCCAGATAGTTGCCCGCTGTACCCTGGAAGAGACCATCTTTGTTCTGGTTTCTAAAAGCGGTACCACCCAGGAGACTCTGGCAAACGAGCTTTTCGTCAAGGATAAACTCACCAAAGCGGGGCTGGATCCCAGTAAACATATGGTGGCGGTAACCAGTGAAACCAGTCCGCTGGCCCATAACCCCGCATACCTGGATTCATTTTACATCGACGATTTTATCGGCGGCCGGTATTCTTCTACCTCCGCGGTGGGAGGGGTCATCCTTTCCTTGGCCTTTGGGCCGAAAGTGTTTAAGGAACTCCTCGCCGGCGCCCATAAGGCGGATAAAAACGCCTTGGAACCGAAGGTCCTTGCCAATGCCGCCCTGTTGGATGCCCTTATCGGAGTGTGGGAGCGGAATTTTCTGGGGTACCCCTATACGGCCGTCCTCCCCTATAGCCAGGCCCTTTCCCGGTTCCCCGCCCATCTCCAGCAGCTTGATATGGAGTCCAACGGCAAGGGGGTTAACCGGGAGGGCCTTCCTCTGGCCTATTCCACCGGCCCCGTGGTTTTTGGAGAACCCGGTACCAACGGTCAACATTCTTTTTATCAGCTTCTCCATCAGGGGACGGATGTTGTGCCTCTGCAGTTTGTGGGTTTTATCGAAAGTCAGCGGGGGGATGATGTGGAAGTGGATGGATCCGTGAGTCAGACTAAACTTAAGGCGAACCTGGCGGCTCAGATAGTTGCCTTTGCCAAGGGTAAGACCGACTCGAACCGGAACAAGGAATTCCTTGGGGGGCGTCCCTCCAGTCTTATCTACGGTAAACGTCTTACCCCCCAGGCATTGGGAGCCCTCCTTGCCCATTTTGAAAATAAGGTTATGTTCCAGGGTTTTGTCTGGAATATCAACAGTTTTGATCAGGAAGGGGTACAGTTGGGAAAGGTCCTCACCAAAAAGGTCCTGGCTGCTAAGGCCGGGGGAAATTCCGGGGATTCCGCCCTGGATGCCTATAGCGAGATTTTAGGGATATAATGGAATCGGTTTCAAAATTTTGACATTTTGAAACCGCCTAACGGGAAGGGGGATATATGAACCAGAAAGCGGTGATTCCTGCGGATAAGGGCTGGATAGAAAAGGATATTCGGGAATTTCCCGGTTCTCCTGCGGCCCGGATTGGGGATGGGTGGATGCTCATTACCACCGGAAACCTCAAGGAGGGGAAGGATAACTGGAATACCATGACCGCCTCTTGGGGAGGGCTTGGGGTGCTTTGGGGCAGGAATGTGGCTTTTATGTTTATCCGGCCCACCCGGTATACCTTTGATTTTGCCAATGCCGCTTCCCTCTTTAGCCTCAGTTTTTTCGACACAAGCTACCGGAAGGCTCTAGAGTTCTGCGGGTCCCGTACAGGCCGGGATACGGATAAGGCCGCAGAAACCGGCCTTACTCCCCTGGTGTTTGAAGAAGGTAAAGCCGCCGGTGGTATCGGTTTTAAGGAAGCGTCGGAAGTTATCGTCTGCCGTAAATTGTATACCCATGATTTTGATCCTACCGGTTTTTTAGATCCCTCCATCGAAAAAAATTACCCGGAGAAGGATTACCACCGGATGTTCATCGGGGAGGTTTTGACTTTAAAGGTATACCAGGGAGTGTGACCCCGCCGATTTTCATTTTTTACTCAAAGCACAGGCAAAACGTACCACCTGGGAAAAATGTTCCGGGGTAAGCCGGGGGTAACTATCCCCGGGGCCGTTAAGGCAGCGCCATGTTTCGGGGATTAAACGTCGGTCATAATTTTTCTGTATCTCCCGGTTTACCAGAGCCTGGTCAAGGCCGGAGTTGTTCCGCAGGAGGGAAATAAAGGGGCTCGCTTCCTTACCGGGGAGTACCGTGATGGTCTGGGCGGGTATTCCCGCCCGTAAAAAACCCGCGTCATCGGAAAAGGGGGTTGGCAAGAGCAGCACCTTATCCATCTGAAGTTCCCGGGTTGTTTCCAGGGCCAAGTTTCTCAGCTGCTGTACCGCCTGCCTTGTTTTTATTATCCCCAGCCCTTTTTCGTTTTTCATCAGGTGATCGGCGGTGGTGGAAATAATAAGGGTATCCCCGGTACCGCAGGCATCGAATATGAAAAATCGTCCCCTTCCAAGACCGGCTTGCCGTAATCCCATGGCCAGCGTATAGGATCCCTGACTTTTGATTCCCTCGTCTTGGGTTAATTCCTCTTTGTCGGTAAAGATAATAAGCCAGTTCTTACCTTTTTTTTGCCATAGTTTCATGGCTGTTTCTATAAGAAGAAATACCGCGGCGCTGTTATCGTTCGCACCGGGGCTGTCCGCTGCCCGGTCATAATGGGCAACCAGCACAATGGGGACAGAGCTCGCTTGGAAGGCCTGGCCTTTCTGACCTTTCGGCGAGCTCTGTCCCTCGTGAGGTGGGAAAACCATAAAATGCCGGTTTCCTGCAATGGTAAGGGTCGATCGCCGTAGGCCCAATTTATCCAGCAGGGCGCTCAGAAAGGCAAACCTATCCGTTTCCGGGGCAATAAATTCTTTAAAGTAGCGGTAGGGGACTTCGGATAGGGGAGTCTTCGTTATTTTAGACACTAGAGCCGTACCGCATTAAAGGACCGGGAAGGATGGTTCAATTCATTTTGAGCCGCTATGATACAGAGTTCCCGGCTATGGGCGTTAAAGGTGGCTTCCATGATTCCGTAGATTGACGCCGTGGTAAGCTCCAGGGCGCTCCGAATGTCCCCGGTCTCAAGGTATCGGGACAGAAAAACCGCGGTGGTCAGGTCCCCGGACCCGGATATGGCCATATCAAAAGGAAGTTCCGGGGTATGGATCCGGTAGGTTTCGCTTCCGGCGGAAACCAACAGATCAATATGGTCCCGGGGACCGGTGGTATTTTTCCCTTCCCGGTAACTGGTCACCAGTACAATCCTGGGGCCCCGGGCATGGAGCAGATCTATGGCTTTACGGGCGGCGGTGATATCCCCGGTATCCATTCCGGTTAAAACTTCAAGTTCAAATTGGTTGGGGGTTAAGAGATCCGCCAGGACGATGATTTCATTTTTAAAAATATCCGGAATATCAGGCTTGACATAAAGGCCCCGATCTATATCCCCCATTACGGGATCGCAGCAGTAAAGGGCGCCCGGTGCCTTGGTCCGTACCAGTCGGACCGTATCCATAATCGACCGGCCCACCGCGGCATTCCCCATATAGCCTGAAAGGACCGCCTCGCAATCCGTAAGAACTCCCTGCTCGTCCAAGCCCTGGACCAAGGCGGTGGTCATTTCCGCCCCCAGCTCTGTCCCCCGCCAGGTGCCGTATCCGGTATGGTTGGAAAATTCCACGGTATTAATTGCCCAGACCGTATGCCCCATACGCTGGAGGGGAAACACCGCGGCACTGTTTCCCGCATAGCCATAACATACATGGGATTGTATTGATAAAATAGCCACCGCTTATCTTCCTTGTTCTGTTTTAAAACCACCCGCAGGTATACCGGGCGCCCTTATGACGGCGACCGGTATATCAGCTTGTGGAACAGGGCGGTCATAAATTGGAGGAATTTGACCCTGTTTTTTCCGTACTTTTGAGAAAAATCCCTGGCCGCATCGGGAATGGAATAATAGATACCGTATTTTTTTTTCAAAAAATCCCAATGTTTGACGATCCAGACATAAAGATCCCCCGGGGTTCTGCCAGGAAAATTAAGATAAAGCCGTTCATCCTTGATTATTTTGATAATAGGCTCGTATACATGGTTATACCAGGAGATCAGGGCATCGGAAAAGGGGATTTCCTTGGGAATCCCCTGGTTAAGATAATATTTATGGACCAAAATATGGTTATATATCACATCGTAACGCCCGGGCATACTGAAATCCAAATCATAGCAATTGGTATATTTTCCAAATTCGGTTTTTTCATAAAACGCCTTTTTTTCAAGGCCGATGATCAGATCCCGGAGATCGTCGGTGGTCATGGATGGATCGATGGCTATTTCACTGGAAAGGCTGATTACTTCCGCATCGATCATCTCAACTCCCTGACTTCTGGCCACCGAAACCCGGTGATTCCCGTCCCGGACAAAATAGACTCCCCCAATTTCATAAAGTTGAATGGGGGGCAAGACAATACTTCTGATATGGGCTTCATCAACCCGGACCCAGCGGGATTTGAGGTGATCCGATTTTGGCAGAAAATATTTATTAAAGTCCCGATACCGGCCTTCGCTGCCCACGATAAGGTTAATGGGGACCGTCTGCATCCCCTTATAGGTTTGGTTTTTGGGTTTGAGGATTTCCTTTACATCATTAAAAGAGAGGAGTTTATCCTTATCGGTATTCATAAAATGCTGAATCCGGGAGAGTATGGCCCGACCCCGGGCCTTTGAAAAATCTTCCGTAGCTTGTATGGTAAACATATTTTTCATATTATTTTTCCCCGATTTCGATTATGTAATGACTAAAGGCATTTACCACCAGGGTATCCTTATACCGGGTGGTTCTGAGATCCGATAAATCATAGAGATGAATATGACCATGGATGAGATATTTAGGTTTAAAGACCCGCATGAACCATAAAAAAGCTTTGAAGCCCCGATGACAGGGATCCTCCTTATCATGGATACCCCGGGGAGCGGCATGGGTCAGGAGTATATCCAGAAATCTTCCCCGGAAGATCCGGTTGATGATCAGGATAGGAATGAGTTTTATAATTTCGAAGTTCATCTGGAATTCGGTATACTGATTTTCCCCCCGGTTATACCGCCGGGAACCTCCCAGTCCGGCTATAATAAGTCCTTCCTCCATTCTTGCTTTGGAACCGATATGAACGGCCCCCGACCCATAAGTCGCATCCTCACTTATCCAATTACGATAACCGATCATACCGGAGGTTTTATACCGGTACAATTCGTTAAGGTTATGATTTCCAAACACAAAAAACAGGGATTTGTTGAGGCTTGAAACGATAAATTCCAAATATTCCATGGGAAGATCCCCGGCACTGAGGACCATATCAATGTCCTTAAAACGTTCTTTAATCGAGTTTGAATATACAAGGGGATCGATATGATCGGATATACATAATATTTTCATAATCTTTAAGGCCTTTTCAAAAGATTAAATTTTAAAAAAGCCGCCTTCGATTTAAAAATCCCCAAATTCATGGAAAAAAGCCACCTTTTTCCTTTGATTTTATAAAAAAAGGGAAAAAATTGTCGTAAATTCTGCCGAAAATTTACCAATAAAACCCGATAATCCCGTATCACTGGGGGCTTTATCGATTTTACTTTTTTGAGGACCGTTTGTATCATGGTCATGACTTTTTTCGCTTTTTTATGGTATCTTTATTATTATGAAGATTAATTGTTTTAATCCTTCATGTCAAACCTTGAAAGCAGGGTGGAAATAGCATGGCGGGAATAAGGATGAAGAAAACATTCGGTCTGGGTATGATTTTATGGGGCTTGTTTTTGTCCCGGGGATTTGCCCAAGATGCCTTTACCCAGGGAGAAGAATATTTTCTCCTGAACAGGCCTCAGGAAGCCCTTCCTTTTCTGGAAACTTCCCTGACGGAGGATCCGGCAAATATCCGGGCCGGTCTTTATCTGGGTATAAGTTACCAGCAGCTTAACCGGTTGGACGACGCTATTGCGGTATTTCGAAAAATACTTCCCCGGGGCGGGGATGAAACCGCCCGGATTGCCTTTAACCTAGGTAATCTCTATTATAGTAAGGGTAACCTGAATTATGCGGGACAGTACTATACCCAAGCCATTGAGGCGGATCCCGCCTATGCTTCAGCCTATTTAAACCGGGCGAATGCCCTGGTTCAGGCCGGTTCCCTTAAGGATGCTATCTCCGATTATGAGCTTTACTTGTCTCTGGAGCCCCGATCAGCGAAACGGCCCCGGATTGAGCAGCTGGTAGCCTCCATCAAAGAAGAATTTGCCGCCGAAGAACGGCGCCGGATCGAGGCGGAAGCCGCGGCCCGGGCTGAGGCAGAACGGAAACAGCGGCTTTTGGATGAGATATCCGCTTCCCTTCAAGCAGCGACGGAAGAAAGTACCGGTCTTTCCGCCGGTACTGAGGAAGTCCTGGGGTATGATGACGCGTTTGAGCTGGAATAGGAATGCGAAATGAATAAAAGAGTCATAGTCATTGGTGGGATAGCCCTGGGGGTTGTAGTTATTATATTACTTACCATAGGGGCAATTTTTCTCTTTAATAACGATAACGGGCAGGCGGAAGGGGAAGATAACGGAGGAAAAAATATCACCCTGGACGATGATAATAATACCGGGACCGACGTTCCTCGTAACAACATCATCAGACTTGCCCGGGAATATATGGAGCAGGAGGCTTATCAGCGAGCCCTGGACCTTTTGGACCGTCTCCTGATTGAGAACGTTTTCGACGAGGAGGCCCGTAATATGCGGGATGCGATTCTGGTCGCCCAGCGGGAAGCCCTGACCCGGGAGCATGCGGCCAACCAAGGCAGACCTTCTCTGGAAGAAATTGCCGCCATGGAACGGCTGGAGGCGGAACGCCGACGGAATGCCGGGGAGGAACGGGCCCGGGAAGAAGCCGAAGCCGCCGCCCGGCTTGTGGCGGAGGCGGAACAACGGGCCAATGAGGAGGCGGAAGCGGCCCGGCGCAAAGCGGAGGAGGAAGAACTTGCCCGGCAGTCCCGGGAATTACAAGCCCGAATGCGCCTCGTAAACGACTATATCTCTCAGGGAAAGGCCGCCGTTACGGGGAATAATTTCAACAGCGCTATCAAAGCCTTTGATACCGCTTTGGACAATATACCTCCGGGACAGCCCCGTTTTGAAGCGCAAAAGCTCGCGGAGGTAGCGGATGCCTACTATGATGGATATTCCCGAAATAAAAACAATCCCGAAGGGCAGGAAGCTCTTCGAGCCGCCCAATCCCATGCCCGAGAGGCCCTGGAAAAGGACCCTTCCCAGGCTATGCCCCACAATACCCTGGGAAAGATTTACCGGGATCTCAGCCAATGGGATAACGCCGCGGAAGAATTCCGGGAAGCGGTCCGATTGGAGCCCAATAATTTTGTGTACTCCTATGAACTGGGACGGGCCTATTTCAGTTCCCGCAAAATTGCCGAGGCTCGACAGGCCTTTGAAACGGTTACCCGTCTTAATAGCCGGTTTGAACCCGCCTGGTATAACCTGGGGATTGCCCTTTATGAGCTGCGGCAGCGGGACGATGCCCTGGCCGCTTTCCGGCAGGCAGTGGCGATACGGCCCGATTATACCGCGGCTTACCGGGGAATAGGCCGGATTCTTTCCGCCAAGGGTGATACCCGGGGGGCGATTGACGCATTCACCCAGATCCTGCGTTACGAGCCCCAGGATCTCGCCGCCCTGCGGGAATTGGGGGTGGTCCAGAGTGCCGCCGGGGATTATGCCGCCGCAGAGATTTCCTTTGGTAAAGCCCTGGAGTCGGCGCCCAACGACGACCGGACCAATTACAACATGGCGGTGGTTAAGCTTGCCCTTAACAAAAGCACCGAAGCGGTGGGATTCGCAAAAAAAGCCGCGGATAGGGGCCCGAACAACAAAGAATATAATTATACCCTGGGACTTGCCCATGAGGCGGCGGGGAATTCGGACGATATGGTTATGTCCTATACCAAAGCCGCTTCTTTGGATCCCCGGTATCTCTTGCCCCGGATAAACTTGGGAAAATTTTATACCGCCCGAGGTTTTCCGGATCAGGCATTGGAAGTTCTTGGTGAAGCCTATCGGGTGGAACCGAATAATTTTGAGGTTAATAACAACATGGGGCAGGCGTACGCCAAACAGGAAAAATGGGTCCAAAGTGTGGAACACTACGAGCGGGCCTTGACCATTCAACCTAATAATACCACGGTGCGGGAAAATTTAGCCCTGGCCTATATAGGCGCCGGGGACCTAACCAAGGCCCGGGATATTTACCAGGATTTGGTTAGGCTGGTTCCCAATAACTGGGATGCTATCTTGGCCCTGGGTAATACCTATGTTAGCCTTGGAGACGCCGATTCAGCCAAACGGTATATTCAGGATCTTCTGACCCGTAACCCCGGTTATTCCCGGCGGGCTGAAGCGGAAAGGATATTGTTAGAATTATGAGTTGGTCAAAGGCTGTACAAAACTCCGTATTTGTTGCGATCCTCATTATACTACTGGTGATAGTGTTCCGGCTTTTTGCCCCCTTTTTTACCGTTCTTCTATGGTCCACCTTACTCTATATACTTTTAAGCCCCCTGCACCAACGGGTGGTAAAAAAAATTAAAACTTCAGGCATAAAGGGGATGATATGCAAAAACATCTGGGCGGGGATATTTTCTTTAGGAACGGTGATACTTATCCTGATCCCGCTTTTTTTTGTGGCCTCCCAGTTTTTTAGACAGATCACGGAACTTATCCGTTTGGCACGGGATACCTTTAACCATAATCCCGGAATCATCCGGGATATGCTGGAAAAAATATCCGAATTTATCCGGGATATTACCTCGGATCAAATCATCATCAGCGCCGATGAGATTCAGCGGAGAATAGTCGCCTATTTGAGTTCAAGCCTCCAGAATCTTATACAAATGAGCAGCAGCCTAGCCCGGGATGTGGGTTCCTTTCTTTTTGGGCTGGTACTGATGATATTTAGCCTCTTTTTCTTTTATATGGATGGCGCCTATCTCTCCCGGCTCGTTCTCCACGCTATCCCTATTAGAAAAGAGCATATTACCGCTCTGGTGGGGAAATTTAAGGATATCACGAGGAATCTTTTCTTCGGATACATCATGGTTTCGCTGGTTCAGGCTATTATGGCCTATATTGTTTTTGTAATTTTCCAGGTCAAGGGGGCGCTGGTTTTTGCCGGCTTGACCTTGATCTGCGCTTTTATTCCCATGTTTGGAGCGGGTCTCGTATGGCTGCCCATAGGGGTTATCCGTATTCTCAATGGCGAAATCCTTAAAGGAATCCTGTTTCTTATTATTTCGGGATTTTTTATTTCTACCCTGGATAATTTTCTGCGTCCTATATTCTTGCAGAACCGGATCCAGCTGCATCCCCTGATCATTTTTTTTGCTATCCTGGGGGGGGTGAGCGTTTATGGGTTTAATGGTATTATAGTGGGTCCGATGGTGGTGATTCTTTTCTTAACGGTACTGGATTTGTTTCTTACCGAACACATGATAAAACCGGATTAGGGGGAATAGGATGAACGCGATTATCACCGTGGTAGGTACCGATCATGTTGGTATAATTGCCCGGGTAAGCGCTTTTTTGGCGGAACGGAATATCAATATAGAAGATATAAGCCAAACCATTTTAAAGGGTAACTTTGTCATGGTTATGATGGTTGACCTCTCCCAAGGCAGTGTTTCCCTGGAAAAGATCAAAGAAGAACTTGATGAAATTGGAAAAACCATGAAGGTATCCATCAGCATCATGCATGAACAGGTTTTTAGCGCCATGCACCGTATATAAAACTTATGTTATTTACCCCATTTGAAATAAAAGAGACCGTGGATATGTTCCTGCGGTACAAACTGGATATCCGGGCCATTACCCTGGGGGTATCCCTACTGGATTGCGCTTCCGCGTCCGGCGGGGAGACCCGGAGGAGAATCCGGGAAAAACTCCTTAAGACGGCGGGATCCCTGGTTCAGACGGGCCGGCAGATAGAGGTCGAATACGGTATCCCCATTATCAATAAGCGTCTTTCGGTTACCCCCATGGCCCTTATTGCCGGTTCTTCCGGGGACGAAGATTATACCCCCTATGCGGTGGTCCTGGATGAGGTCGCCAAGGAACTGGGTATTGACTTTGTCGGGGGGTTCTCTGCCCTAGTACAAAAGGGCTTTTGCCAGGGGGACAGACGGCTTATTGATTCGATTCCTGAAGCTCTGTCCCTTACGGAACGGGTTTGCGCGTCGGTAAATGTGGCTAGTACGAAAAGCGGTATCAACATGGACGCGGTCCGCCGCATGGGAGAGGTGATCAAGGCCGCCGCGGAAAAAACCGCCGGCACGGATGGGATCGCCTGTGCGAAGTTAGTGGTTTTCTGTAACGCGCCGGAGGATAATCCCTTTATGGCCGGGGCCTTTCATGGGGTCGGGGAAGGGGAGGCATGCCTTAATGTGGGTGTTTCCGGTCCCGGGGTGGTGAAGGCCGCCCTGGAAAGGCATCGGGACGCAAATTTTGATGAACTGGCGGATATTATCAAAAAAACGGCCTTCAAGATTACCCGTATGGGTCAACTGGTAGGGATGGAAGCGGCCAAACGGTTAGGGGTTCCCTTCGGAATATTGGATCTTTCCCTGGCCCCTACCCCCGCGGTAGGGGATTCGGTAGCCCGGATCCTGGAAGAGATGGGCCTTGAGTCGGCGGGAACCCACGGAACTACCGCGGCCCTGGCCATGCTGACGGATATGGTAAAAAAGGGGGGGGTTATGGCCTCGACCCATGTGGGAGGATTTTCCGGGGCGTTCATACCGGTTTCGGAGGATGAAGGTATGGTCGCGGCGGTGAGAGCCGGTTCTATAAGCATGGATAAATTAGAAGCTATGACCTCGGTCTGCTCGGTGGGACTGGATATGATTGCCCTTCCGGGGGATACCTCCACCGCAACGATTTCGGCGATCATTGCCGATGAAATGGCCATCGGGATGGTGAACAATAAGACCACCGCGGTACGGGTCATTCCGGTGCCGGGTAAAAAAGCCGGGGAATGGGCGGAATTCGGCGGCCTTTTAGGGGGTACTCCCATTATGGCGGTAAACAGGGCGAAAAGCGACTCCTTTATCGCCCGGGGCGGCAGGATACCTGCCCCTCTCCATAGCTTCAAAAATTAGTATCTAGAGGGACAGAGCTGTTTACGATCCCAGGGATAGAATATTCTCAATAATTCCGATATATCTCTTGGATCCATGATGCGGGTTCCCCAATTATTTCTTTTTTCCCTGAAATAAAATGCCAGAGTCCTCCAAATTCCCATTCTTCAGGACTTTTGACTAATTGGGCCTTTACCGGATTTTGCGAAATGTAATGAAATGTTTTGATAAATTCGATACAATCATTGATGATCTTGGAAAAAAATCGTTCTCCCCATACATGACCGGTCTGAAAGTGGGCTCGGTTCCATGCCATAGCAAAGACACTTAATATCCATTGCATGATACGGGATAAGGATTCATCCTTTCCCGGCCGAATAATAAGGTGAACATGATTTCCCATGATAGAAAAATTGTCTATTTGGAATTTATATTTCTTTTTTGCCCGTTTTACCACATTGAGGAACAAAATCCGCATAGCCGTACAAAAAAGAACCATCTCCCTCCGGTTTGCCCGGACCGTCACATGATAAGTGGCGTTATCCTTAAGTTTTCTTGGATGTCTCATAACTCTTTATTATGGATCTCATATTCATATTGCTTCGGGAAATCGTAAATTTTTAAAAAAGCGGACTTTAGACTTCTTTTCCAGCTAATAAGCTCTGTCCCCTAAATTGTCCCTAAATAGCATAAAAAATAAAAAAAGTAATTGACATATTGTACTAGTTCATTTACGATTGTACTAGATGAATAGTACAAATGCAGAGAGGAAATTATATTTTTCTCTGGACACGGATAAGGGTGTACCGGTGTATCGGCAGATAATCCAGCAGATAGAATACGCGATTCTGTCGGAGCGGATAAAACCGGGGGATAAATTACCTACCATTCGTTCCCTGGCGATAGAATTGCGGATCAACCCGAACACGATTGCAAAGGCCTATGGGGAACTGGAGATCCGGGGGATCCTGATTACCCAGGTGGGAAGCGGGACCTATGTTTCCGATAAAAAACCGATTCAGGAACGGGATGAACGGAATCGAAAGATCCAGGAAGTTATCGGCCGGTTTGTTCAGGAGATGCAGAATTTGGGAGTCGGAGAAGAGGAACTTAAACAGCTTATTGAAAATTATTTTGTTTAGGAATTATAGGAGGAGTAACATGAAGTTTAATGGATCTACCCAGAAAAATAAAAATCCTGCGGTTAAACAGCTTATTAAAAATATTCAGCCCCGGCAGAAACTTCGGGATTTCTCCCTGAACGCGCTGGGAATAGGCTTTTTAGGAATTGGGGTGCTTTTTATCCTGGGAGGCTCATTGGTTACCGGTTCTCCGCCTTCGTTACCGGAATTAGGAATACTTCTGGGAATGCCCTGTGTAACCCTTATATTATTGATTTTCTTCCCTCGATGGGGGGCGGGGATAAAAATATACATCCTGCTGGTCGGTGTTTTTGGAATTATAGGTTTTCCCCGGTTAGCTCTGTCCCTCATTTTTATGGCCCTAGCGGTGCTTTTTGTCCCGGCAATACAACGGCTGGAAGAATGGGAACGGGCCATTGTGCTGCGTTTCGGTAGGTTTTACCGAATCCGGGGACCGGGGCTTTTTGTACTTATTCCCATTGCGGATAGGATAGCCCAACGGGTGGATCTTAGAATCCGGGTGACTGATTTTTCCGCCCAAGAAACCCTCACCCTGGATTCGGTGACGGTGACCGTGGATGCCCTGTGTTTCTGGCTGGTCTGGGACCCGGAAAAAGCGGTCCTGGAGGTTCAGAACTACGAGGATGCGGTGATCCTCTCCTCAAAGACAGCCCTGAGAAACGCGGTGAGCAGCCATGATTTGACTACGTTCCTGGAAAGAGGGGATATCATTAAAAAGCAGATTCAGGAAGAAGTGGATAAAAAAACCACCGAATGGGGAATCACCGTACAACATATCGAAATTACGGATATACAGATTCCGGAACATCTCCAGGATTCCCTTTCAAGGCTTGCCCAGGCGGAACGGGAAAAGAAGGGGAGGATCCTTCTGGCGGAAGCGGAGATAGAGATTGCCAGAAAGCTGGAAGAGGCGGTTCGGATTTACGCGAAAACCGAACCGGCGATGAAGCTCAAGATCCTTTCGATTTTGAATGAAGGGCTCAAAGCGGGGAATTCCATGATGTTGGTTCCCAGTTCAATTACCGAGGAACTCAAGGCAAAGGACATCTTCGGCCTTGAGGCTTTGACGGAACTACGGCGGGAGGAGAGAGGAGATAGAAATGAGGGGGAGCAATGACATGGTTGGTTATCAGGTAACTTTGAGGAGCATACTATGACAGTGGTAAAAGCGGAAAATTTGGTGAAGGATTACGGCTTGAACGGGCAGACGGTCCACGCCCTGCGGGGGTTGAATCTGGAATTTCAGGGCGGGGACTTTGCCGCCATTGCCGGGCCTTCCGGGAGCGGCAAGTCCACCTTCCTCCACCTGGCGGGCTGCCTGGACACCCTGACCGGCGGGACTATGAGTGTTGGCGGGACCGATATTGCGGGGCTTTCAAAGAAGCGGCTCGCCCTGCTCAGGCGGCATAGCATCGGCTTTATCTTTCAGGCCTATAACCTTATTCCCGTTCTGTCGGTGGAGGAAAATATCGGCTTTCCCCTGACCCTTTTGGGGGTGGACAAGGGGGAAGTCCGGGACCGGGTCCGGCAGGTTCTGGCCCAGGTGGGGCTTGAGGGTATGGAGAGGCGGCGGCCCAAGGAGATGTCCGGCGGCCAGCAGCAACGGGTGGCAATCGCCCGGGCCCTGGTAAAACGGCCCGCCCTGATCCTCGCCGACGAACCCACGGCGAACCTGGATTCCACCATAGGTCGGGAGATTCTGGAACTCATGGTGCGGCTCAACCAACTCGAAGGGACCACCTTCATCTTCTCCACCCATGACCTTATGGTGATGGACCACGCCCGCCGGCTCATCCGGATCCGGGACGGCCAGGTTGAATCCGACGAGGTGAAGTAATGACAATTTCAAGCGTGATAGAATTAAAGCGGCTGGCGCTGCGGAACCTGGCGCGGCACAAGGTGAAGACGATCCTCACCTGCGCGGCGATCATGGTGAGCGTGACGGTCTATATCTTTATGGATAGCTGGCTCGCCGGCATGAACAACGAGTCCCGGCGGAACATTATCAACTACGAGATCGGGGCGGCGAAGCTGCAAACCAAAGGGTACTTCGACAAGAAGGACGAGCTGCCCGGCTACGAGACCTTCGGCGGCTGGGAGGCCTGCGCCGCCGCGCTGGACAAGGCGGGCTACGACGCGGCCCCCCGGTACACCTTTTCGGGAACCCTCTATTCCCTCACCGGCTCCGCGCCGCTGGTGGTATACGCCGTGGACCCTGCGGCGGAAGCGCGGACCCTGGCCTACACGGACTACATTGAATTGGGCCGGTATATCCGAAACGGCGAGTTCGGCGTCGCCCTGGGGCTGATGACCGCGGACAAACTCCGGGTGGGGGTTCCTACCCGGCCGGAACCGGCGGAACTGGAAGATTTGATCGAAGCGGTGAGGGCCGCCGTCGGTGACGGCTTTGTTCCCGCGGACGAAACTTTTATCCGAAACTGCTACGCGCCTATGGAAGTAAAAGTCCAGTTTGGGGAAAGCGAGGAATACGCGGCGGAGCGGGCCAGGGGCCGGCTGGTTCTCAGGCGGGACCTGCCCCGGCCGGACCTGGACCGGCTCTGGAATCTGGTTGATACCACGGGCCGCAACGACGTGCGGATCTCCACGGTCATCGACTACAAGATGGCCCCGGACTCGATTCGGGCGGACAAGTGGGACGCGGACCTCTGGCCCCTTTTGAACGCGGAGGAACAGCGGCTGGTGGGCGGGGCCTACGAATACGACGAACTTACCGGCGCGTACCTTTTAATCGAGGAAGACCCGGCAAAACGGGACGCGGCTCTGGCGGCCATGCTCCGGGTTGATTTTTCCGGCGCGGTCCGGCATGTGAACCAGGTGATCGACGCCAAAGTGGTGGGCCTGGTAAATTCCCCGGACCCCGTCAACAACTACAACACCGGCTATATGCCCCTGGACGTGCTGCAGGACGAGGCGGGAATGATGCTGGAAGGCCGGATCACCGAACTGTTGATCCGGGACAAGACCCTGGGCGCGGCGGACATGACCAGCGGTATCGAAACCAAAGCAGCCATCCGCGCCGCCCTGGACTCAGGTCTTGCGGAACGGGGCCTCGCCCTCCCCGATGATTTGGACGTGTTTTTCTGGACGGACTATGTGAAAGACTACCTGGGCTACGAGAACATGGAATCGGGAGCAAGCAAAATATTTTCCATCCTCCTTTTCCTCCTGGCCTTCATCGGCATTTCCAACACCATGCTCCTGGCGATCCTGGAACGGACCCGGGAAATCGGCATGATGCGGGCCCTGGGCATGACGGGCGGCCAGCTCATTTTCACCTACATGGTAGAGGCGGCCCTTCTGGGCCTCATCGGTTCCGTCCTGGGCATCATCCTCGGCTGCCTCCTCAACATCCCTATGGTCAAGTACGGCATAGACTTTTCGGAAATGATGGAACAGATGGGGGGCAGCATGGGCTACCGGGTGGCGGGCAACTTCCGGGGTACCTGGAAGTTGGACACCATCATAGGCAGCGGCATCGTGGCCACGCTCCTCTCGGCTCTCATGGCCCTGCTCCCCGCCCGCCGGGCGGTGAAGATGGAGATTACGCAAAGCCTGCGGTTTGAATGAAGGAGGTTTATATGAGCGGTAATTATCGGCAGGGGGGAACGGGGGCCCTTATCACCATCGCGTTCAGGAACATTTTTCGCAATCTCAGGCGGACCATGTTCTGCGTGGCGGCGGTGGGGATAGCGGTGTTCTTCGTCGTGTTTTATTCGTCCCTCATCGAGGGGATGTTGAAGAGTATGCACGAGGTGGTGCAGGTTTTTGAGTTGGGTCATGTCCGGGCGGTGTCGGCCCAATACGAGGCGGAAAGCGAGTACAGTCCTGTCCAGTACCCCGTGGCGGAGGGCCAGAGTTTGGCGGCGGTGACGGAACGGATCCGGGCCATTCCCGGCGTGCGGGCGGTGTTTCCCCGGATCTCCGCCTACGCCACGTTGCAGGAAAGTCTGGTGAAACACGCCACCCTCTGGGGGATGAACATGGGGGAGGAGACGGCGGTAAATCACTTCAACCTGACGAACCGGAATGACGGTCTGGTGGAGGGCCGCTGGCCCGAGCGGGGCAGTAACGAGTGCGCCATAGGTCTGCGGCTTGCGGAAAAGGCGGGGCTCAGGATAGGCGACCGTATTCCCCTCAAAACCGTGTCGGCCCAGTTCTCCGACAAGATGTGGGCCCCGGTGGTCAGCGGGATCTTCCGCTTCGATTACGCCAAGGCCGACGGGGAGACCATCATCGTGGACTTTGGCCGCCTCCAGCGCCTCCTCGTGCTGGACGACGCTTCCCAGCAGATCATCGTCTACGGGGACTCCCCGGAACAGAGCGGGCGCATTGCCGCGGAGATGGAAAAAATCCTCGGCCCGGAAGACGTGGTCACCGAATGGCGGGATCAGTACTGGATCGTGATGATGAATATGTACGAACCCATGTATTTCCTGATCTACCTGGTTTTCCTCATCGTGGCCTGCCTCCTCATCGTCAATACGATTACCATGATCATCCACGAGCGGATCAAAGAAATCGGCATGATGGGGAGCCTTGGCATGACCCGTGGGGAAATCGTCCGGGTCTTCTTCTTCGAGTCCCTGTTCCTCGCTATAGCCGGGGCCACTGCGGGGGTGATCCTGGGGGGCGTCTTTACCGGCGTGGGCCAGTTCTTTCCCCTGCGCTGGACCGCCCTTGCCGGGGAAAGCACCTTCGCCGAAATGCCCGCGGCCAACGCGATATTTTTCGCCTTCAGTTTCGTCAACCTGCTGAAAAGCTGGCTCATGGGCGTACTGGTGGCGTCCCTCTTCACCCTGTTCCCCAGCCTGAAAAGTGCCTTCGTGGAACCGGTGGAAGCGCTGCGGAGATGAAGAATTTCAACTACGAACCACACGAAAAACACGAACTTTTTGTTCGGCATGTTTTCCTTTTTGTGTTTGTTAGTGTGGTTCGTAGTTACTATTAGGAGGTTTACGATGAAAACGAAAGTAAGGGTATTTGCGGTTTTGTTTGTTTTAATGGCGGCGGCCATTGTGTCCGCTCAGACGCCGTCTGCGGCGGAATTATTACGGCGGGTGGATGATAATGAGATTTATACCACCATTGAATACGAAGGGGAGATGATCATTGAGTATCAAAATCGGCGCTATGTTAAGACTATGAAGGCCTGGGCCCGGGAGAATACCGACAATTTTACTGAGTTTACCAATCCTGAGGATCGGGGAACCAAGTACCTCAAAAGGGGAGGACGACTCTATGTGTATTCCCCGGATACCGAGGAGGTGATGCTTGTTTCGGGACATATGCTTAAGGAGAGTATGATGGGGTCGGATCTTTCCTATGAGGATACCATTGAGAATGAAAAACTATCGGCCCGGTATAATCCGGTTCTTGCGGGGTCCGAAATCTGGAACAACCGGGATTGTTGGGTCCTGGATTTAAGTGCGAAAAAGAAGACCGAAAGTTACCCGAAACAGAAACTTTGGATAGATAAAGAGAATGGAGACTGTATCCATTATGAACTTTTTGCCCTGTCCGGGATAAAGCTTAAAGAATACAACCTGAAAAGGATCGAAACAATCGAAGGCCGCCGTTTCCCGGTAGAAACGGAGATTCGGGATCTCCTACGCCGGGGCAGCAAAACGACCTTGGTACTGAAAAGTATCATTCTGGATCAGCCCATCCCCAATTCGATCTTCAGCACTAGAAATTTGGAACGGTAAGGAAAGTAAGGAGGGATGATAGTATGAAAAGAAAGATCCGGATTTTCGGCTTGTTTTTAGGGATGATTCTACTCTCTTTGGGGACAGAGCTGCTTGCAGAGGGATTTACCCTTTCGGGCTTTTTGGACAGTAAGGTGAGTTTTCAGGGTGGTACCGGGGACATATCCCCCTTTTTATTCGGCTGGGAAGAGTATGCAAATCTGCGGTTTCAGACAAAAATTGGGGACAGAGCTGATTTTTATGGGGCTTTCAATCTTATTGCCGCCGCCGGTAGTTCCGCCCTAGCCGGTTTTGCCGGTGCAACTTTAAACCCCTTCTCTGCCTCCGCTTTTGTTACGGGGGATAATTATGCGGCGGCCATGGAACTAGAACGGCTCTATATGCGGATAAAAGGCGAATATCTTGATGTGGATACGGGACTCATGCGTCTGGGTTTTGGATTTGGCCAGGTTTTTAGTCCGTCTGATTTTCTTAATCCCCGAAATCCCCTCTTTCCTGATGCCCGCCCCCGGGCCGTACTGGGGGCAGCCCTTTCCGTCTACCCTGAAGATACCATTAAGCTGCTCACCTTTACCACTACTCCTAAAAATCCTTTTAACGCCCATGGCAAGGGGTTTCTCATGGGAATATCCGGAGATAAACATTGGGATCGGGCAAGTATCCAGGTCTTATATAGCTTTGAATCTCCTCAGGATACTTCTGAATATGGAATCCACCGTACCGGTTTGTCTCTTAAGGCGGATATGGAATTAGGCTTTATCGTCGATCTGCTTTATAGATATAACCATGAAGTCCGTACCGGCATAGACGGACTTTCTATAAGTAGCGGGTTTGACTATTCTTTTTTTAACGGAAATTTCTATGTTTTGACTGAATACCTTTACAATGGGGCCGCGTCGTCCACCGCGCAAAGTACTGAAAATCAAACCGGATTCTCAAACCGGAACTACCTTTGCGGTACCTTCCTCTATCATTTTAGTGATTATACCCAGATAAACCTTACGGTCCTTTGCAGTCTGGACGATATATCTTTTTCTCCATCCCTTACCCTGGATCATGACCTTTTTCAAGGGATAACCCTCAGTTTAACCGGTCGGGTTCCTTTGGATCGGGATGCCTTTACCGGAAACGGCCTTCGGGGGGAACTGGGTCCACAAATAAGTGGAACCAACGGTTTGGTTACCGCCAAGGTCAGACTACGGTTTTAACGGGGACCGCCTAGCCACCCCCAAAATTGAAGTTTCGGGAATACCGTTACCGGTTCAAAATATGACATTTCAACTTATTTTAATTGCTAAAACGAATTTTTTTGTGTATACTTTATTCAATTATTTCTTTAAATTTCAAGGTTTGGGGGGTGGAATTTGTTGATTTGTATTAAGGGAGCATATTCTGTGGCCTTGCTTAGGGTATGTTGACAGAATACTATCAGTCGGGATGGACAATTATCGTGTAAAACCGGTAAACTTTCAGTATACGTATCGTAAAAATGTTTTTCGAGGAGGAGAAGAGCATGGCTGATAACGATGTTGTTTATATTGAGTTAACGGAAGGCATCAAACGGGTGATGGGAAATACCAAACTCTATGTAAAATTATTAAACAAATTTAAGGCGGATCCCAGCCTGGAAGCCCTTCTCGCCGCGGTAGAAGGGGCGGATTATGAAAAAGCCCAGGGCTTAGTCCATACTATTAAGGGGATTGCCGCTAATTTGTCTTTAACAGAGCTCTACAAACAGTCTGTTGATTTTGAAGTCCAGATAAAAAACAAAGAGGTAAAATCCGGCGTCCCGGAATCTTTTAAAACCTGCTTTGAGGAGACGATAAAAAATGTTGATAAGGTAATTGAGCAATATGGATAAGATCGGTACTAAAATTCCTACGGTTCTGGTAGTTGATGATGTTGAAATGAATCTCCTCATCCTGGAGGAGATCCTCAAGGATAGTTATCATATTATTACCGCGGAAAATGGGAAAGAAGCCCTGGAAATTCTGTATCATGCTGAGGTTTTACCTAAAATCATTTTACTTGATGTCTTTATGCCCGAGATGAATGGGTATGAAATGCTCAATGTGATGAAAACCAATGATTCCCTCAAGCGTATTCCAGTAATCTTCATCACCACCTCGGATTCGGAGAGCGAAGCCCTATCCGCCGGGGCGGTGGATTTTATTTCTAAGCCCTTCCAGCCTGAAATTGTAAAACTCCGGGTAATGAATCAGATTGAATTAAAGAATTACAGTGACAGCTTGGAAGAGATGGTTGCGGAAAAGGCTGCGGAAATAACCTCAACCTTGGACAACATGCTCCAGGCCATGGCAAATATCATAGAATACCGTAATTTAGAGTCCGGAAGCCATGTTAAAAGAACCCAGTTTTTTTCAAAGGCCCTTATCGATCATGTGATGGGATCATTATCTCCCTATGCGGATGAACTCCGCAGCCTTGAACCGGATATTATTGTCAAATCCGTGGCCCTCCACGATGTGGGCAAGATAGGCATCCCCGATAAGATCCTCCTTAAGCCTGGAAAATTAGATCCGGAAGAATTTGAAATTATGAAAACCCATACCACCATCGGGAAAAACATTATCGAGTCTATTTTGACCCATAGCGATACTCCTTATTTAAAACATTGCCGGGATATTTGTTATTGCCACCATGAACGGTTTGATGGAAAAGGTTATCCCCGGGGACTTAAGGGGTATGATATTCCCCTCTCCGCCCGGATCGTCTCCCTGGTGGATGTGTATGACGCTTTGGTCTGTTCCAGGGTGTATAAAGCAGCCTTCCCCTATAGTGAAGCCATCAAAATAATCAGTGACGGCAGGGGAACCCAGTTCGATCCCTTCCTTACCGATGCGGTAATTGAAATTCAGGATGTTTTCAAGGAAATTTCCCTGCAAAATCAATAGGGAACTTCAGTTTCCAAACCACTTTTACTCAATATTTTCGCTAAGGGAGTATATATGTCCATCGAAATAGAATTAAAAGCCTGGGTGGATGATCCGGATGGTTTACGGGCCCGACTTTTTTCCTTTGCCGGACTTGAAACATCCTTTGAGAAAGCGGATTCCTATTGGTTTATTACCGGGACCGGCAGCTCTGTCCCCCTATCAGGGGTACGGATCCGCCGGGAAACCAAAACCGATCCTGACGGAAGGGTTTCTCACGCTTTGTGGGTAACCTATAAGGTCAAGGAGATCCGGGAGGGTATAGAAATAAACGATGAGCGGGAATTTTCAGTATCCGATGACACTGCTTTTGAAGAGTTACTCCGCCGGCTGGGGCTTGAGAAGGGTATAGAAAAAAACAAACGGGGCTGGGCCTGGATCTGCGAGGGCATTACCACGGAGCTAACCGAGGTAGAAGGCCTCGGCTGGTTTGTAGAGCTGGAAATCATCACCGATAATGATACGAATGAAGCCGTAACAGCCGCCAGGTTCCGTCTTTTGGAGCTGCTCCACAAAATCGGCATCAAAAAAGACCGGATCGAACCCCGGTATTACACAGAAATGCTCCGGGAGAAAGCTAAGCCCGGTCCTTTTCCTTACCTTGACTAAGCGGTATCGCCTTTTTATAGTGATCTAATATGAAACGAAGATTAATAACCTCTGCGTTACCCTATGTAAACAATGTACCCCATCTAGGGAACCTTATCCAGGTTCTGTCTGCCGATGCCTTTGCCCGGTTTTGCCGACTCAGGGGCTACGATACTCTTTATATATGTGGAACCGACGAATACGGTACCGCCACGGAAACCAGGGCCGCCGAAGAAGGGGTGAGCCCCCAGGAATTATGTGACCGTTATTATGCTATCCATGCGGACATTTATCGTTGGTTCAATATCAACTTTGATAAATTCGGCCGGACCACAACGCCGATTCAGACCGAAATTGTGCAGGATATCTTCAAAAAGTTGGATGCCCATGGGTTCATTGTGGAGCGTACCATAGAGCAGCTTCACTGTGCCCACTGTGATAGGTTTTTAGCGGATCGTTATGTCCGAGGTATCTGTCCCTACTGCGGATCCCCGGATGCCCGGGGGGATCAGTGCGAGGTTTGCGGTAAGCTTCTGGACCCCACGGAATTGAAGGCCCCCCGGTGTTCAAGCTGCGGTTCTGAGCCGGTACTCAAATCAACCAAACATCTCTATATTGATCTCCCACAGCTAAAGGATCGCCTTGAGGAATGGCTTAAGGATGCTTCGGTCAAGGGCTTTTGGGCAAATAACGCTTTGCAGATGACCCATTCCTGGATCCGTAACGGCCTTCGGGAACGGGCCATCACCCGGGATCTGAAATGGGGCATCCCGGTTCCCAAAGTGGGGTATGAAAATAAGGTTTTTTATGTTTGGTTCGATGCCTGTATCGGATATATTTCCATCACCGGAAATTACGGGGCGGAGACCACCGGGGACTGGCGTTGTTTTGTTGATGATTGGTGGAAAAATCCCGGGCAGGTGGAACTCTTTCAGTTCATTGGTAAGGACAATATTCCCTTCCATACCGTTATTTTTCCCTCAAGCCTTCTGGGAACCGGGGAAAATTGGACCATGCTGCACCACATGTCCAGTACCGAATATCTGAACTACGAAGGGGGGAAATTTTCCAAATCCAAGGGAATGGGGGTTTTTGGTACCGATGTCATGGATACCGGTATAGGTACGGATATTTGGCGTTTTTATATATTTTATAACCGTCCGGAGAAGGCAGATGCCCTTTTTACCTGGAAGGATTTTCAGGAGAAGGTAAACGGCGAGTTGATCGGTAATCTGGGGAACCTGGTGAACCGTACCCTTTCCTTTGTAACCCGGTATTATGACGGGATGATCCCCAGTGAACCCGGAAATCCGGCATTTTGGGAACGGGTGCGGAATTTCGAGGCCGATATTACTGCAAAGCTGGAGCGGGCGGAACTCCGGGATGCCTTCAGGACCGTCTTTGAATTATCCTCATTTGCTAATAAAACCTTCCAGGATGGTGAACCCTGGAAGAAACGGACGGAGGATCCTCCGGCCGCGGCGGTCCTCATCCGGGATCTTTGCCATGTGGTTCGGGATATTGCGGTGATGATCCATCCCTATATTCCCACCGCCGCCGAGAAGATCGCATCCTTTTTTGGTCTTGCCATTGGGCCTCAGGGTTCTGCCCAGGAAAAAATTCTTTCCTGGAAGGATATCGGTCAGGAGGGTGGACTATTGAGGGTTGAAAAAAGTGAGGTCCTTTTCCCCCGCTTAGAGGATGACCTGGTACGGGACCTGCGGGAACGGTATTCCGGCAGTCAGAAGGATAGGATGGATCGGGAAGCCGCTAAACCAGAAGATACCCCGGCGGTGTCAGGGAATACGCCCCCGGAAAAGACCCTCCCGGCCCCGGATCGTTTTATCCAAACCCTGGACCTCAGGGTTGCCCGGATCGTAAAAATCGAACGGCATCCCAAGGCGGACAAGCTTTACATCGAAACCTTGGAAATCGCCGGAGAGGAACGGATTATCGTCTCCGGTCTTGTCCCCTTTTATAAAGAAGAGGAGCTTTTGGGTAAACATATCATCCTCGCCTATAACCTGAAAACCGCAAAACTCCGGGGAGTGGAAAGCCGGGGTATGCTCCTGGCAGCTTCCGATAAGGATGCCGAGGGTAATGAACGGGTGGAGGTCCTCGACGCGGGGGATACCCCTACCGGTACCCAGGTACAGATCCAAGGTCTGCCCGTCGGAACACCTCCTGCCGAGATAGATATCGATATCTTTTTCTCCATTCCTATCAAGGTAGTAAGCCATGAAGTAACCGTTGGGGACAGAGCTCTCACCCTTCAGGGAAATCCCATCCATACTAAGGTAATCGGCGCCGGCGAGGTGCATTAATGATTGCCAATGGACAATCTATCCCCAATCTGAGTTCCCAAGTCGAGCTCTGTCCCCATGCAGCCTCCTCCAAGTTGAGCTCTGTCCCCATGCGATATCTTCGCGGTATCATTCCCGCCGAGCTATCCTGCTGTGGGAAAGCAGGCTCTTTCCTCCAGTCAGACTTTTGGGGGGACTTCAAGGCCCGGTTCGGTTGGACGGCCCGGGCTTTTCTGGCGGATTGGGCCGGGGCGGAAGCTCTGTCCCTCCTGATCCTCTGGCGGCCCCTGGCGCCGGCTCTTTCCTTCGCTTATGTTCCCTGGGGGCCGGAACTGCCCCCGGCCTTTCCTACCGATGACGGGGCCCGAAACGGCGCCCTCAAGGAGCTAGCCCAGGCTTTACGGTCCCTCTTGCCCGGAAATACGGCTTTTATCCGCTTTGATCCCCCCTGGTATACCGAAGGGGCCGAAACCGCTCCTCCCCGGATAGATCCCCCCTTTTCCCGGGCGGGAATGGATGTCCAGCCGCCGGATACGGTGATTATGGGCCTTGCGGCTTCCGAAGAAGAGCTCCTGGGGGGAATGAAACCCAAGTGGCGTTACAACATCGGCCTTGCGGCAAAGAAGGGGGTCGTGGTGGATCGCCGGGACGAGCAGGATCTGGATGTTTTTTATGCCCTCTACCGGGAAACGGCAAAACGGGACGGTATCGCCATCCACGGTCCGGAATACTATAAGACCCTTTTTGTCTGTTCCCGGGAAAAATCCGCCCAGGAGTTCCGTCTTTATCTGGCCTCCCACGAAGGGGTCCCCATCGCCGGTAGCATCGTGCTCTTCCGGGGCCCTGAGGCGGTCTACCTCTATGGAGCCTCTTCCAATCAAAAGCGGAATCTTATGGCTCCCTACGCCCTGCAATGGCGGGCTATGCAGGATGCCCGGGCCGCCGGCTGTATGGAATATGACCTTTACGGCATCCCTCCCCGGGAGGACCCCACCCATCCCATGGCGGGACTATACCGGTTTAAGACCGGTTTTGGGGGCCGGATTATCCACCGGAGTGGAAGCTGGGATTATACTTACCGAGGGGCAAGGAAAAGCCTTTTTACCGTTGCTGAGTCCCTGCGGAAATTTTTACGGAGTATAAAAAAACGATGAACCTGGAAGCCTTTATCCTCGGCTGCGGGGGCATGATGCCCCTGCCCAACCGGCACTTAACTTCGGTCCTACTCCGGCGGGAAGGGGAGCTTTTCCTCTTTGATGGAGGGGAGGGGACCCAGGTTTCCCTGCGCCGGTTAAACCTCCGGTGGAAGAAAATTTCCGTTATCTTTGTAAGCCACCTCCACGCGGATCATGTGACGGGTATTCCGGGAATCCTGATGCTTTCCTCCCAAGTGGACCGGGACGATCCCCTATACATCATCGGTCCCCGGGGAATCGCCGAATATATTGAAACCAATCGCCGTACCCTGGATATGTATATCAACTATGAAATCGTGGTTAAGGAAATAAATTCTCCCGGAATAGTATATACCGGGGAGGACTTTCAGGTACGGGCTTTTCTTTTGAGGCATACCAAACCCTGTATGGGTTATGTATTTGAAGAAAACCGCCGCCCCGGGGAATTCCACCCCGAAAAAGCCATGGCATTGGGGGTTCCCCGGGGTCCCCTTTGGTCCAGGCTTCAGGCCGGGGAGTCTGTCCGGGCCGCGGACGGCTCCGAGGTATTCCCTGATCAGGTACTGGGGGAATCCCGTTCAGGAAGAAAATTTTCCTTTGTGACCGATACCCTGGCTTTTCCTGAGATTGCCGCCGAGGTGGCGGGTTCGGATTTTTTTGTCTGCGAGGGAATGTTTGAAAAAGAGCTGGAAGAAAGCGCCCGGGAAAAAAAACACATGACCGCGGAACAGGCCGCCCAAATCGCCGCTGCCGCGGGGGTAAAAAAGCTCGCCCTGATCCATTACAGCCCCCGGTACAATGAATACAACCTTAAGACGCTACTGCAGGAAGCCCGGGATATTTTTCCCAATACGGTCCTCTCCCGGGATCGGTCGGTTTTTCCCCTGGAGTATGTGGATTAAAGCGAAGACCCCATAAATTTTTAAGTCGAGTTTAGCCGTTACCGCAGGGGTGTGTTGATTTTTTTTTGTTTTTTTTATATATAACTCGATATGATAGAAGTAAATAGCCTTACAAAACGATACGGATCGGTAGAAGCGGTAAAGGATGTGTCCTTTTCCGTAGGTAAGGATCAGGTCCTGGGCTTTCTCGGGCCTAATGGGGCGGGAAAAACCACCATCATGAAGATCCTGACCGGCTATCATTTTCCGTCGGAGGGGACGGCCTTGGTGGATGGTATTTCCGTTCAGGATGATCCGGTGGAGGTAAAAAGCCGCATCGGATACCTTCCCGAAAGCGTCCCCCTTTATGGGGATTTAACCCCCCTGGAATACCTCACCTTTATTGCCCAGGCCCGGCTTATCCCCCGGCAGGAGCAAAAAGGGAAGATCCAATCCGCTCTGGAAGCCTGTGGGCTCAAGCAGGTGGCGGGCAAAAAGATTGAAGATCTTTCCAAGGGGTATAAACAGCGGGTGGGGCTTGCCCAGGCAATCATCCATGATCCGCCCATTCTCATCCTGGATGAACCTACTTCCGGTTTGGACCCGAACCAGATCATCGAGATCCGCGGCCTCATCACGGAACTGGGCAAACGGAAAACCGTTATCCTCTCTACCCATATTTTGCAGGAAGTCGAAGCGGTTTGTTCTCAGGTACTCATCCTCAACGAGGGCAGGATCGCCGCCCAGGGTAAACCCGAAGAAATTGCCGGCACTATGAAGGGGGGGGATACCTGGGAATTGATCCTGAAAGGGACGGATATCGCGGGTTTACGGGATGGGCTTGGCCTTCCCGAAGGGGATGTCCGGCCGGGCAGTATCAGTGATGGTCCCGACGGTACGGTGAAGGTAAGTTTTTTCCTGCCAATCCGGGGGTCGGCTACCGAATGGGCCGATGGGGAGCGGATCTTTGACTGGGCGGTTTCCCGGGGTTTCAAAATTCTCAGGATGGACCGGAAGCGGCTCAGCCTGGAAGATATTTTTGTAAAATTAACCAGCGAAGAGGAGTCCCGGCCATGAAGTATTTGCCGCGTAAAGCCCTTGCATTGGCGAGGAAAGAACTCTATTCTTACAGCATTTCTCCGGCTTTTTATGGAGTCGGGGTATTTTTTCTCCTTTTTACTACCCTGTGGTTTTTTTATTTTCAGCGTTTTTTCTCGTTAAATACCGCTACCTTGCGGCCTTTTTTTTCGGCCTTCCCCCTGGCATTCATCATGGTGATCCCGGTGATCACCATGAAAAGCTGGGCAGAGGAACGGAAACTGGGGAGTGTTGAAATCCTCCTGACCATGCCTTTTTCCGAATGGGATCTGGTCCTGGGGAAATTCTTTTCATCCTTTGCCGTGTTAACGGTGATCATTGTCCTTACCATACCGGTACCCGTAAGCCTTTTACCACTTGGTTTTTTTGATGCCGGGGTCATTCTGGGGGAATACGCCGGAGCCCTTCTCCTGGGTTCATCCGCCACTGCCCTGGGGCTTTTCCTCTCTTGCCTGTCGAAAAATCAGGCCGGCGCCTTTCTGGGAAGTGCGGTGGTACTCCTCTTGGTGATGCTGGCCAGTCAATTCACCATGACCTTTAACCTTCCCCTGTGGCTTAGCGAAGGCATTAATTTTATTTCCCTGTCCTTTCATTTTGAAAGTTTTTCCAAGGGACTTATCGATACCCGGGATTTGGCATTTTTTATTATTACCACGGTGTTGTTTTTGTTTTTTAATACCCGGGTACTGCTTTTCAGGAAATGGAGGTAAGGGATGACCAAAAGACAAAGCTGGATTTTAACGGTTATATCCGTCATCGCCCTTATCCTGGGTTTATTGTTAAGTCAGCGGCTCTGGTTCCGGTTGGATTTGACCAAAAACAAGGCCTATACCATTTCCCAGGTTTCCCGGAATCTTTCCGGTGAGATTCCCGACCAGATACGGATCACCTATTATGTGTCGGAAAAACTCTCCGCTATTCATCCCATCCCCGGGGAAATTGAGGATCTGCTCCGGGAATACGCGGCCTACTCCCGGGGTAAGATCCGCTTTACCCGGCGGGACCCCTCAAAAACAGAGATGGTTCAGGCGGTGGAGCAAATGGGGATCCAGCCCCGGCAGATCCAAAGCGTTGAACGGGACGAGGCTACTTTCTCCACGGTATATACGGGAATTGTGATCGAATATCTTGACCAAGTTGCGGTGTTGCCCTGGGTATTTTCTCTGGATACCCTGGAGTACGATATAAGTTCCCGGATCCGTTCCATGCTGCGGGAATCCGAACGGGAAGTGGGGGTTTTAGTCGGGGACGCGGATAAACAGTGGACATCGGATTACGGATACCTGGATCAGGTTTTTACCCAATCAGGGTATCGGGTCAGGGTGTTAAGCCCCGGAGAAGAAATAAGCGATGTCCTGCCGGTCCTTTTGGTATTGGGGGGGGTGGAGGAACTGGACGAATGGGCCCTCTACCGTATAGACCGGTATATTCAGAATGGGGGAAAGGTTCTTTTCGCCCTGGAAGGGGTCTTTGTGGATGCCAAAAATACCCTGGAATCCCGGATAAAAAATGACGGCGGCTTGCTTGCCATGGTTGCATCCTATGGCGCCGCGGTACAGCCCGAAATGGTGTTGGATCGTTCCGCCCTGACCCTCCAATACCAGACCGCGACTCCCAGCGGTTCCATACAATTTAGGATAATCCGTTATCCCCATTGGATAGGGGTATTGGCGGAAAACGGCAATCCGAAACATCCCCTTACCGTGGGTTTCGGAGGGATGGACCTTTTTTGGGCAAGTCCCATAAACTTAACTCCCCCCGAATCGGTGGAGGGGGAGATCCTCTTTTCCACCACCCCCGATGCGTGGCTCATGACCAAGGACTTTTCGGCAAATCCCGAGACCAGTTACCTCTTCGAAATGGAAGAAGAAGCTACCCGGGGAAGTAAAGTCCTCGCCGTGGCCCTTTCGGGAAAATTTCCCGGCTGGTTTAGGGATAAGCCCAAACCAATCCGGGAAGGTTCCGAGGAGGAATTACCGGATCTTCCTGTGGAAGCCAAGGAATCCCGGATAGTGGTCATTGGTGATAGCGATCTGGCCACTACCCTCATTCAGATGACCCAGGGACAGGGGTTTCAGAACCTTGATTTTATGCTCAAAACCGCGGATTGGCTGGGGAATGATGATGATATTATTGGCATCAGAAACCGGCAGCCCCCGGCAGGACGGCTTGACCGGATTATCGATCCTGAAAAACGGCTCAAGGCCATGAGGTTCAGCCAGATTCTTAATGTGGGGGTCATTCCCCTGGGGATCGTGGTCGTGGGCATAGTCCGAAATCTTAAAAGACGGACAAAAACTAAAGGAAGGGAGCTTTCCGATGGAGTTTAAAAAGCGATTATTAGTTCTTTTGGTTTTAACCGGCGTTCTTGGGTTGGTATATACCGCTACCGTGGTTTTTGATCCTGAACGGGTCAATTCCCGGGATGCATCCTATGTTTGGCTCCAGCCCGAACAGGTGGACCAGGCGGACCGGGTGGAGATCTATGACCAGGGAAGTACGGGGGTTACCCTGATACGGAACAGCGGCGGATGGTTTGTTTCCTTTGAAGGGGAAGAATATCCCGCCAAACAATCCCGGGTAGAGGACCTCTTCCGGATCCTTTCAACCAACACCGCCTATCCCATCCGGGCGTCTTCTGCCGCCTCCCATGAAAAACTGGGCCTTGCCGCCGAGAAGGCATCCCGCATCATCGTCCGGGGCGGTCCGGGTACCAGCTATCCCCTGCTGGATTTGCTTATCGGCGAGGGGGATGCTTCGGGCAAGGAGGTATACCTCCGCAAAAACACCCAGGACGAGGTCCGTTCCGGGGAAAACAAACTGGCTTCGTATATTACCGGCGCCCGTTCTTCCTGGTACAATCTTCGGCTTTTTCCTGAAAACGAAGCCGCCCCGGTAGGGGCCGACATGGTTCAGCGGATTATCCTTATTCCTCCCCCCAATCCGGAGGATGAAAATTCCCCAACCCCAGGTTTTACCCTCAGCCGGAACGGAGCAAACTGGATACAAGAGGGGGGGGGCGGAGAGGTGCTGGATACGGGTAAAGTAGAATCCTATATCCGTGCCGTGATGGAAGCGGAGGGGGAGGATTTTATTTCTTCCATAAGTTCCGCGGCTCCGGTCTTTACCGAAGGGCAAATTACCCTGCAAATCGGGGATAATACCACCCGGGTCATCAAGATCGGTCCCCTTTTGGAATCGGGGAACCGCTCCGCCCGGTCATCCGGTTCCAACTATGTGTACTCCCTGGCGGAGTGGACGATGAACCGTATTTTCAGGGACGTTTCTTATTTTGTGACGCAATAAAGGCCCGGTATTTTTCCGGATCGCTTTTAAAGGCCACCACGGAAGATACCGGCTCCTGCATGGCCTTTTCCAGGGCTTTTTCGGCCTCAAAAATGAGTCTTTCCCCGTCGATAAGCCTTCCCGAACGGGAACTAAGGCCAATGCAAAGATCTGTTTTTTGGAAGGCCGGGGACAGGCGCTGCAGAATCTGATTATGGAAAATTTCGGATTTCGTCAGCCCCTGATCCACGTCTATATTGGGAATAATAACCGAAATGCCCCGGTTTCCTTTTTCAAAAATCAGGTCCCGGTGGATAAAATATTCCACTGCTTCATCGGCAAGCTTAATAAATACTTCCTCGTTGATTTTCTCGGGATTTTTGAATTCGATAATAGCAAAAACCAAATCCTGTTCAGAGGCGGCGCAACGGTGGAGTTCCGACGAAAGCCGATCCTTGATATAGTCCTCCCATCCTATATTGCCATGGGGCGAATAAAGACCACGGGGATCTTCCGGAGGAACCTCCTCGGCCGCCGCTTTGGGGGTTGCTTCTGTTTCGGCAACAAACTCCTCCCCGTGAAAAACAGCTTCCTCCTCAAAGGCCTCATCTTCTTCCGATGTCGGGCCGGCCTCGTGTTTCCGGGAAGATTTGGCGGCTACCTCGGTCTTTGTTTGGAGAAATTCCATGATCAGGGTGGAAAAAGCAATGGCCAGGGCTACTAAAATCGCGAGAAGGGTATATTTCAATATATCGATAAGACCGTCATGGTCGATATAATTGGAGACCGCGCTGATGGTGGTATTTCGGATACCCTCCAGCCTGAGGGGCATAAAAAAAGGTTCCGCCGAAAGGCCAAAGGCGGTTTTAAACCGGGGAGACTCACCCACCCAGGTAATGATCCGGCCCCGCTCCCGTTCAAAGGTATCCACCCCCAGGGGACCGGAAATGATCACGGCCTGGAGGGTCTGGGAATCCATGAGGGCATCCTGGATAGCCTCTCTAAAGGGTTCGTTCATAAACCCCAAAACCCCTGCCGCCGAAGAGATATCCACCAATTCGGCAAATTCCCGTTCCGCTAATCTTTGACGTTCGTTAATACCGGTAATAATTTTATACGCCGCAATTCCCAGAGCCAAAACATATACCGCTATACAGATAAGTGCTATACTCGACGATACTTTCTGACGCATGAACCTATTATATACGTTTTTTTTATATTATGCTAGAATAAAATAAGATATTTTGGGGCTTTTTCAAAGGGTGTAATAAACGATGATATTGAGAAAAAGACAGCTCTCCCCGGGATGGTACCCCCAAAACCCCCAGGAGATCAGGCAATTTCTCGAAGATTATGAAGCGGCAGGGGAAGGATCGGCCCTGGCGGTTATGGCCCCCCATGCGGGGTGGTTTTATTCCGGGGCTATCGCGGCCCGGGCCATATCGACCCTGGATCGGGATGCCGATACGGTGGTGATCATCGGCGGGCACCTCCCCGCCGGGGCGCCTCCTCTTTTTGCCGAAGAAGACGGGGTGATAAGCCCTTGGGGGACTATAGAGATCGACTGGGAATTCCGGGAAATTCTTAAAAAAGCGTTGGGAGGTTCCGGAGATGCTTATCAGGATAATACCGTGGAAATACAGCTTCCCATGGCAGCTTATTTTCTGCCCCGGGCCCGGCTCCTCTGGCTGCGGCTCCCCGCAGAAAAGGCCTCCTTTGAGGCGGGAAAACAGATCGCCCAAACCGGGCTGGCCCTGAAGCGGAAAATCGTTCTTGTCGCTTCCACGGATCTTACCCACTATGGATATAATTACGGTTTTATACCCCAGGGTGTAGGGGAAAAGGCGCTGGAATGGGTAAAAAAGGTAAATGACGCCCGGTTTCTTGCGGCTGTTGAGGCGGGAGACCCCGGCCTGGTACTGGAACGGGCAGAAAGGGAAAAGGCCGCCTGTTCCTCCGGGGCGGTCTTAGGCGCCCTGGGTTTTGCCGAAGCCCGGGGATTAGGCCGGGGGAAGCTCCTCGCTTACGGTACCAGCGCCGATATACAGGACAAAGACGGTTCGAGTTTCCCCGATTCTTTTGTGGGATATGCCGCCATGGCGTGGTATAGAAGCCGCTGATGGGAAGACAGGAATCCTGGAAAGGAGTAATGTATTCAGCCGGTTTCAATGGGGATTGGCTTGCGTTAAACCGGTTTCAAATACCGGTTAATTTTAGAATTATCGGAATCAATCAAACGTAAAGGAGGTTCTCTATGCAGAACGTTACCCCTTCGGTTTTATCGAAGTGGCTTACCCCGGTAACTATGACCCTTGTTGTTATAGGGATTGTACTCGTGATTCTTCTGGGGACGAGTTTTTATATTGTGGATCAGACGGAAGAAGCGGTCGTTACCCGGTTCGGCCGGTTTTATACTATTAATGGGCCGGGATTGCACTTTAAGCTGCCCTTTGGCATAGATCGCCACTATGTGGTGAACGTAAAAAACGTTCAGACCGAACAATTCGGCTTCCGTACCCTGAGCAGCGGGGTTTCCTCTACCTATACGAACCAGACCAATGAATCCACCATGCTTACCGGGGATCTTAATATTATTGAGGTGGAGTGGATCATCCAGTACCGTATTGTGGATGCCAAGGCCTGGGTATTTAACGTAATGGAACGGAGCGAAACCATCCAGGATGTATCCCGTTCGGTTATCAATATGCTGGTGGGGGACCGGACAATCATGGATATCATGGGACCGGAACGGAGCTTTATTGAGGTAGAGGGGACGAATTTTATGAATGAAACTTTTCGCAACTACGGGTTGGGGATTAACGTTATCGCGGTAAAACTCCAAAATATAGATCCCCCTGCGGGGGTTCAGGAGGCCTTTGACGATGTGAATAAGGCGATCCAGGATATGAACCGGTTGATCAACGAAGGCCAGCAAGTCTATAACGAGGAGATCCCTAAAGCCAAGGGTGAGGCGGACCGGCGTATTCAGATAGCCCAGGGTTATGCCACGGAACGGGTCAACCAGGCTAATGGCGAAGTGGAACGGTTCAATTTGGTCTACAACGAGTACCGCCGGGCGCCGGAGGTTACCCGGCAGCGGCTTTATTATGAAATGATTGAAGAGATCTTTAGGGAAGATACGGGTACTACCCTTATCGATCGGAATCTGGATAGTTTTCTTTCGTTAAAGAATCTCAATTCCTCCGGCGGAAGTACGGGAGGCCGGTAATGAAAAAATTTATCATGGTAATGGTGGTTATCATCGTAATTATCATCGGCATCCTGGCGGTGGGACCCTTTTATGTTATTGATGAAGGTGAACAGGCGGTGATTGTTCAAATGGGAAAACTGGTGGATGTGGTGATCGACGCCGGGTTTCATCTGAAAATGCCCTTTATTGATGAGGTTGTCCGGTATCCCAAACGGATCATGGCCTGGAACGGGGAACAAAAGAGTATGCCTACCCGGGAAAAACAGTACATCTGGGTGGATATTACCGCCCGATGGCGGATATCGGATCCAAAAAAATTCTACGAGTCCATCTCCACCGTGGGGGCGGCCTATTCCAAGCTGGCGGAAATTATCGACTCCGAAGTGCGGACCGTGGTGGCGGAAAACTACCTTCGGGAAACGGTGCGGAACTCCAACATCATCATGGAACAGAGCGGAGCCGCGGATGCCCTGGGGATAGGGGTGGAACTCGATCCGGAGCTTATCACCGATTCGATCCAGCCCGATACCACCTACGAACCCATCCAAAAGGGCCGCCGGCAGTTGGCGGAAGAGATCCTGACCCGGTCCCGGCGGATGGTTCCCGAATACGGGATTGAACTTATCGACGTGGTGGTCCGGCAGATCCGGTATTCCGACGAACTTACCCAGAGTGTTTATGCCCGGATGATCAAGGAGCGGAATCAGATCGCCCAGGCCTTCCGGTCCGAAGGGGAGGGAAAAAAGGCGGGCTGGCAGGGACGGATGGATAATGAACGACGATCCATCCTTTCCGCGGCCTATGAAAAGGCCGAGGCCATCCGGGGAGCGGCGGACGCGGAGGCCTCCCGCATCTATGCGGAGGCCTACAACCAGGATCGAAACTTCTTCGAATTCTGGCGGGCAGTGGAATCCTACCGTACTACCATACCGAAGTTTGAAAAAACCCTCTCCACCGACATGGATTATTTTAAATACCTCTATTCACCCCAGGGGAGGTAAGTCCCGGATAAAGGAGCTGGCGCTAACCGGATCATGCTATTTCAAATACTTCAAGGAGAATCATAGTGAAGGACCTTGGGATCATACATCTTGAAGTTGAAGGAACCGGCGTTTTAGGTTTTGATACGGGCCTTAACGTTCAGGCGTTTGCCCAGGCGAAGATGGCCCAGTTTATTACCCAGCAGGGTTATATCGTAACCCCCAGGGGGACGGTTGAGCCGTGGAAACCCGGGGGGGTCATTGAGCGGGAAGGGACCATGGTCATCTGGGGTCCTGATTTTGACGGAGAAGGACTGGACAAATTAGTTTGCGATACGACAAAAAAAGAAACGGCCCTGGACGCAGTACGGTTTTGGATCAAGGGGCGGCTTCTTTTAGAGAACCAGAAAAGCCCCCCATTCCCCTGGCCCGCGGGGACCCTCGTGGCCGCCTCCGGGGATGGAACTATTCTTTTTCCGCCGGAACGGATCCTCCGGCGGATTCTGGAGGCGGCGGGGGATGACGCTTGGCTTGCCGGCGCGGCAAGCTGGGTACATCCGGACCTTACCGGAGGGGAAGCTGCGGCCTACGCAGCGGCGACCATGTTGTACCGGATATTCTGCGGAACCGGGGCTTTTCAAAATCCGGATATTGATGTGGTCCGCCAGGATATGCGGGAGGGGGTTTTTGTTCCTGTCCGGCTTTTGGCCCCGGGCTTGGACAAGAATCTGGCCCGGCTTTTGGACGAGACCCTGGCCCCGGTCAAATATTTTTCCCAGAAAGGAACAAAACGTCCCAGTTTGGAATCCTTTGCGGAGATCTTAGGCCCCCCCGGTTCCCGGGAAAGTATTTCCTATATTCGGGAACTTGCCCGGGAAGAGCAGGCGAAGCTCAACCAAGAATTGGAACAGTTCCAAAAAAAGAAGGACCTCACGGTAAAAACCAAACGTTTCCTGGTGAGGAATACGGCCATCATCACCGGGGTCCTTATCGCGTTAGTTGTTCTGGTTCTTTCCGTGAGGAGTATCCTTTCGGGACGGGCCAATATGCCCAACACCCGGGGGATGAATCCTCGGGAAGTCGTTGAAACCTATTACGGAGCCTTTGGTACCCTGGATCATACCCTGATGGAGGCCTGCGTTACCAACAAGGCGGGAAAAAACGATATTGCCATGATAAGCAATCTCTTTGTGATGAGCCGGGTCCGGATGGCCTATGAAATGAACAATCCCGTAATATCCGCCCAGGAATGGCTGGATGCCGGGGGACTTCCCACGGATCAAACCGTGGTGGGGATTACCGGTATGGATCTCACGGAACTGGATACCGATCCGGGGGACGGTGAAGTAAGCTTCCGGGTATCCTATACCCTCTGGTTACCCGGCGCATCCTCCGAAACACCGGAAGCAACAGAACCGGCTTCCGGGGATTTCAAAACCCTCCCCCAAAGCGTTTTCTACCGGGACGAATTACGCCTGGTATTACGGAAGGATCTTTGGCTTATCGGAGAAATCCGGCGGGAAACCCCTGCGGATTCAGGGTGATGTCCCGGCGCTTGATCCTGAAAAAGCTTCTGGTTATAGCGGTTTTCCCGCCAGGATCTCCTGATAATCCTGGTAATTCTTTTGTAAAAGGGTGGGAGGATCCAGGCCATAGGGACATTTGGCGGAGCATTGGTCGCAGTGAATACAATCCTCCACCTTTTTCATCATCGCCTTTCCCCGCTCCGACATCAACATCTCCAGAGGCGCACGCCTGAGTAAGAGCGACGCCCGGGCGCACATATTGATCACGATTCCCTGAGGACAGGGCATACAGTATCCGCAGCCCCGGCAGAAAGCGCCCTGTAAGCCCGCTCGATCCCTTTCGATAAAGGACATCCTCTCTTCGGTTAAAACCGGCGGATTTTTTATATAGGAAATAAATTCATCCAGTTCCCCTTCCCGCTGAATACCCCAGATAGGAATAACATTTTTAAAACGGGCCATCCATGTATAGGCCGCCGCGGCATTGGTGATAAGTCCCCCTGAAAGGGCTTTCATGGCGATAAAGCCCATGCCCTTTTCCTTGCAGGCGGCAACCAGGGCAAGGTCTTTTTCAGAACTCAGATAGCTCAGGGGAAACTGGAGGGTATCGTAGAGTCCTGATTCTATAGCTTCCCAGGCGATATGGAGACGATGATTTGTAATACCGATAAACCGGATTTTCCCCTGCTTTTTTGCCTGAACCATGGCATCGTAGAGTTTACTGGGATCTCCCGGTTTTGGACAGAAAGGGGGATTATGAAACTGGTATAGATCGATATGATCGGTTTTTAACATTCTAAGGCTGGTTTCCAAATCCTCCCAAAATTGTTCGGCTTTTCCGGCGGGGGTCTTGGTGGCAATAAAAATATGCTCCCACTCACCCGTAAAGGCTTTCCCTAACTTTTCCTCACTGTCGGTATAGCCCCGGGCGGAATCAAAAAAATTTATACCGCCGTGATAGGCCTTCTTCAAGAGGTACACCGCCTCATCGGCGGTTATTCGCTGGATCGGTAATGCGCCGAAGCCGTTTTGTTCCACCCGTACTCCGGTTTTCCCTATAGTTATTTGTGCCATTATAGACTCTCCTTTCTTTTTGGCAGATGCACCGGTTCATAACCCGGCCCTTCCCCTATGTTAAAAATCTGAAAATAATCCGGCGGCGGGGTGCTGACATCCAGGGGATATCCTAAAAGGGAGGCATCGATGATGAGCCGGGCGGAATGGAGGAGGAGGTACTTGAGTCCCAGGGTTTTACGGAGTTCTTTATTTAGGGCGAAATTCCCGTATTTATCATCCCCCAGGATGGGATTTCCCAAACGGGACAGGTGGCGGCGGATCTGATGAGTACGACCGGTGCCCAGTTTCAGTTCCATGAGGGAAAATCCCCCGTTTTCATCCAGTAATCGATAGGAGGTTACCGCCTTTTGGATCCCCCGCTTGCCGGAAAGCTCCTCCCGGATGATCCCCGAGGGGGGATTCGGCTGCCCGGCGCAAATAGCGAGATATAACTTGGTGATACCCCGGTTCGTCCCCCCGGAGGAAAAAAGGACGGAAAAACGGGCGGCGGCTTCCCGGTTTTTTGCCACCAGAATAAGCCCGGAGGTATCCTTATCAAGACGGTGTACCAAAAGGGGCCGGGGAGATCGTTCCGAGGCCAGGATCCTATCCAGAGAAGCTCCTACCTTTTCCCCTCCCTGTACCGGAAGCCCGGCCGGCTTATTAAGGATAATACATTCGTCATTTTCAAATAAAAGGGAAATATTTTTCAAAAAACCTCCTGGGTTTTCCATTTTCGTTGAGATAAGTCCTGCGGCATCTACCGATTATTATAGTAACATGAAACAAATAATTTATCCGGTTATATCCCGTTTACGGAGTGTTTTTTTTATCCTCCTCTTGTTTGGAGGGATAAGCCCGGTTTTTATGGTTTCCGCCCCCCTTTATTCTCCTACCTGGGGATTTCGTATTGATGTTCCTGAAGGATATGAATATCAAGACGGAAACGGGAAGGATCGGTTTTCTTTTTTTTCCTCATGGAAGACCTCCCTTGATCTGGCTGTTTATGCCGGAGCCGCCTACCCGTCGGTGGAAGCCCTGACTGCGGATGTTCAAGAACGCCTGGGAAACCAGGGAGAAGTGGTTTTCTTTGAATATCGAAATAAAAAAGCCGCTCTCCTGGAATTGGCCTTTGGGACCAGGGATAAGCGGACGGGAGAGGAAGGTTCCGCTTTTGCGGGCTGGGGGCTCTGTGTTGAGCTGGAAGGCGGCGGGGAAAATGCAGGCGCCCAGACACCCCCCCTGCTTTTGGCCTTAGCTTACGGCCCGGCCGGGGCAGGGGAGCTTGAGTACCTCCATTTATCAGCCCTGGATTCCATTGCGCCCTCAGAGGCGGATAGATATGTCCCGGGGCCCATTACGGAATTTACCTATCCCCGGGGTAAGCGGATCACTGATAATCTTGCGGGACTTGGCCTTGAGGTCTCTCTCAGGGAATTTGATGCCCAAGGCGCCCAAGCCCTGGTAGACCGGGAATTTGTCGTTCTCAGGCTTTACGGACGATCCCCCCTTTGGCGGGAGGCCTGGACCCGTTTTTATCGGGCCATATACCGGGATTCCTTTGAACGACTGGCCAATGCCGCCTTTGTCCTGGAACGATACTGGAATGTATCGGCCTGGAAAGATCCGGCGGCTCCGGCAGCAGAGGAATCCCCCGGTATGGTCCTCGCGGAAAAAGCCCTGGGATGGGTACAATCCTTTACCTATGAGAGGGATCTTTTGGGCAGTGATTTTGTAAATCTGGTGAGCGCCGCCTTCGAAGGCCGGGGTGACTGCGACAGCCGGGCCATGCTCTGGGCTATTATTCTGGAACAGGCCAATATCCCCGGGGCGATTATGGTTTCCGCCGACTATAACCATGCCATGGGGCTGGTCGATCTGCCCGGAACCGGCGCCCGGTTTACCCATGAAGGGATCCAGTGGCTGGTGGCGGAAACCACCGCCCCGGTTCCCCTGGGCCGCATCAGGGCAGATGTAAGCGAAATCTCCCGGTGGATGGGTATACGATTTGAATAGGGTGGTTAATACTCCTCTAATAGCAGCCTTTAAACAGCCGCGGTTAAGTTCCCCAGGTTCCGTTAAGTCCTGTACTCCCCCGCCAAAAGGGTATAGGCCTCTTCAGGAGTTTTTGCCGCCAGCAGGGCATTTCTAAGTTCCTGATTTTTCAAGCGGGCACTAAAAAAAGAGAGGGTCTGGAGATAATAGGCATGCTGGTTATAAGCCGCGGCGATCATAAAGATCAGACGGACCGGCTCATCATCCAAGGTTTGAAAATCAATAATATCGGTCTGACTTATCCCCACGGAAACAACCAAATCGGTTACCGAAGACAACCGGACGTGGGGTATGGCAATACTCCTGCCCATGGCGGTACTCATCAGTTCTTCCCGCTTTAGGATCTCTTGGGCTAATTCCTGCCGGTTTTTTACCTGGGGGGCATTGGCAAGATTATCCGCCAATGCCAGGAGGGCATCCTTTTTTGTGGAATAATTAAGAAAAATGATCCGATCCGGAGAAATTACCGTGGCGATATGGATAGAATTAAACTGGGGATTCAATTTATTGGCCGATAAACGGTCGTTTACCCATTGTTCGATCTCCGTTTTCTTAAACCGCCATACGGTCCCTATTTTCCCTGAAGGAATTTCCCCTTTTTGTGCCCAATCATAGACGGTCCGCTCCGAAACTCGTAAATACCGGGCCACCTCTTCTATGGTTAATATATCGTCATCAATCATTACCGCTCCTTTTGTGGCAAACTTCAGACTGGTTAAAGTATTGTATTATACCGCAGAATATGTCAAGTCATTACATAAAACAGAACGATAATCGGAACAATTAACCAAGCCTACCGCGGCATGGCGGGTATTGATAAACTACCTCGCCTTCCAGTTCTCCTGCCCAATGGCGGGAATACGCCGAGGCGGATTGACACAGGATCTCCTGCTATACTATATATAAAGGGGTATTTCAAAATGTTGGAATTTGAAACACCCCTTTATAAATCATACGGAAGGGGCCTGGGTGGTTAAAAAAAAACAAAAATACTGGATTATCGCGGTTTTCCTTCTTTTTATGTTCTATGCTTTTATCGCCGGCCGGCCGATACCGGTAGAAACTATCTTAACATCCCAATGGCTAAGATCCCTTGAATCCGATTATCCTGATTTTGAAGATACCGGCCCGCTTATCCCCTTTGAGCTGGGGGGGCGTTTTGGTTATGTTGATTCCCAGGGCAATTTTGCCCTTAACCGCATTAAGGGGGGATATGTATCCCTCTCAAAAGACCGCTGGGCGGAATATCAAGCCATGCCTGAATCCATTGAGGTCCGGGATCCCCTAAACAGCCGGATAGTAACCATAAAAAACAGCCGGGGTTATCCTAAATTTTTGGATAACCGGGTGTTCATTATTAACTATGAACAGACTTCCCTCTCTCTGGTGGATGAATCCGGGACCGTACAATGGACCCATGATTTTGCCGCCCCTCTTACCTATATGGATGCCGCCGCCGGTCTTATCGTAACCGGTTCCCTGGACGGCACGGTGGAACTTTTGGACGGGAACGGCCGTTTGGTTTTCCCCCCCTTTGAACCGGGAGGTTCCCGGTATTCGGTGATTCTGGGTTGCCGGATCTCCCGGGACGGTTCAAAATTGGCAATGGTTTCCGGCATAGACCCCCAGCGTTTTCTTCTGTTAGGACGGTTTGGGGATTCCTATAAGGTTATTTACCATGAATTCTTACCCCAGGGGTTCAGACGGGAAGTACATATCGCTTTTATTGATAACGACAACCGTGTGGTGTTTGAGCGGAACGGAGGTCTGGGGGTCTATACTATTCAAACCAGAAAGAGTCTTTTTTTACCCCTGGATGGGGATATTCATGCCATAGACGGTAGTGGTGATGACGGTCTTCTCTTTGTTATTACCTCGGAGTCTGAATTCCGGAAAAATTTGGTGGTGATTCGGCTTCCGGAAACTAAAATTATTGAAGCGCCCTTTATTAGTCAAGCCGTATTTCTTGGCCGTCAAGATTCCCGGGTTTTTATTGGGGGGGGGACAACCATGGTTTCCTTTGAGTTGGATAAAAAATGAGGTGGTTTATAAAAAAGCGGCGGATTCCCGGGATGTTTTTTCTGGCGTTCCTGGGAGGTATTACCGTTTTGGGGATTACCTATCTTTACCCCATGGACTGGCCCTCGCAGGAAGCCCGGATTACCCGTAATTTTGGATGGAACGATGAAGGCCGGCCATCCTTGGGTAATATTTTTCTGGCAGAGGGACCTATCCGGGCCGCGGATAAGGGAGAACTGATCTTTTACCACACCCCGTCCAACACTGCGTCGGTGCTGCCCTCTCCCCTGGGTTCCTGGATAGCCCTGGAACATGGGGACGGGATCATCGGTATATACAGCCGCTTTGAGGATATGACGAATCCTGCGCTTCCTGATATAATAGATAAGGATGTGGTTATCGCGTCGGCGGGTCAATCGGGATGGACAAATCAGGGGGGATTTTATTTTTCCCTCTTTGATCGTCGGGAACGGCGTTGGGTTAATCCTTCCACCATTATTGCCCCCCTTGAGGATACCATGCCGCCCCAGATTCAATCGGTTTTGCTGAAAACTGACCGAAACAGCCGGATCGATCTTTCCCAGGCAAAGACAATACGCCAGGGACGGTATACGGTTTTGGTGGCGGCATCGGATACCCGTATCAATCCCAATGAAATACCCCTGGCACCCTACCGGATTGTATGTTCCCTTAACGGGATCGAGATTGGGGTTTTGACCTTTGAAACCTTTTCCATCCGGGACGGGGTTTTGATGGTGTACCGCAACAGTTTGGTACCGGTCCAGCAGGTTTATTCCTCTGAACAGGCCTTTGAGATCGGCGAGGTGGAGTTTATACGGGGACAGGCAACCCTTACCGTCATCGCCCAGGATATCACCGGAAATGTCCGGAATAATGTATATCGTTTCCTGGTGGAATGACGCCGCGGCTCGGGGTATTACCAGACTTTTACATAAGGACAGGTATGAGGACGATTAAAACCTGGTCCACGCCGGTACGGGGCGTGGAGTCTCAGTTTATCCCCTGTGTTTTATGCGGCTCCCGGCAATTCCGGCCCCGGCTTTCCTGTGAAGGTTTTTCCTATGTCGCCTGCCGGGGCTGCGGCCTGGTCCAAATAAATCCCCAACCCCTGGACCAAACGGTGATGAGCCGGTACCGGGAAGATTATGGCGAATCCTATCTTTCCTATGAATTGGCCAATGAAGTTTCCTTTTTGCGCCTCCAAGAACTGGCCCTGGAGGATGCCGGTTTTTACGAGTGGGAAAAAAGCCTAAACCTGTCTAAGAAACCGTTCCCCAAGGTGCTGGATGTGGGGTGTGCCACGGGTTCCCTCCTCACCCTCTTGCGAGGACGGGGCTGGCAGGTCCGGGGGGTGGAGATCAGTACCCCCCAGGCGGAATATGCCCGGGCCAAACGGGGCCTTGATGTCAGGGTGCTTCCCCTGGAAAAAAATAATTTCCCCGAAAACGAATTTACCCTGGTCCTGGCTTCCCATCTGATCGAGCACCTGAATGATCCCGCCGCCTTTGTCGGAGAAGTGTACCGGATCCTTTCCCCGGGAGGGCTTTTTTTGGTTACCACCCCCAATATAGCCGGGTTTCAGGCTCGGTTCTTTAAAGGCCGCTGGCGTTCCGCCATATTTGACCATCTGTACCTCTTTTCGGTTAAAACCCTTTCCCAATTGCTCCTGCAAACCGGGTTTGGCGTTGAGCGGGTTATTACCTGGGGAGGGCTCGCGGCTGGTACGGCCCCGCCGCCGGTCAAACGCTGGGCAGACCGGGCGGCTAAAAAATATGGCTGGGGGGATGTGATGCTTATCCGGGCGGTGAAAAGAGTATAAAAGATTATCAGATCCTACCGGTTATAGGTAAGCTGCTTTTTTTCGGCAACGGATTTACGGAGGAGCCGTTTTAGGGTAAAAATAATGGCGGAGGTGAGGGGAATACAGGCCCCGACAAAGGCCATGGGGCCGGCAAAACAGATCCCGATAAACCCAAAATACCGGGAAAGGATTATTGCGGCGAAGGTACGCATGAGCAGTTCCGTGATCCCCGCGATGGTAGGGATTAAACTATCCCCCAGCCCTTGTAGGGTTTGACGGAAGATAAAGAGACAGGCTAAAAAGAAATAAAAGGAACCGGTTATTTTAAGATAGGTATGGGCCAAGGCGATGGCTGCTAAGTCGGTGCCTAAAAAGATCGCCGCCAGATGGTTCCCGATAAAAAAGAAGAGGATCCCCATAAGGATGCCAAAGGAGCAGGACATCAGGGAGCACTGGAGTACCCCTTTTTCAATCCGGTCTATCTTTCGGGCCCCGTAATTTTGGGCCGCGTAGGTGGTCATGGCCGCCCCAAAGGAACCTAGGGGCATGGTGGCCACCATGTCTATTTTTTGGGCCGCGGTAAAAGCCGCCACAGCGGTAGTCCCCAGGATGTTCAAGGCAAAGGTGACGGTTACCACCCCGATAGCGATGATACTCATCTGAAACCCCATGGGAACCGCCATCCGCAGATGTTTCATCAGTTCCCGAAGATCAAGCTTCCAGTCCTCCCGGGTTATCCTGAGGATGGGGAGTTTTTTGCGGATCACCGGAATGCAAAAAACACCCGATAATAATTGGGCAATTACCGTGGCATAGGCCGCCCCTTCTACTCCGGTATGAAAGGCCAAGATAAACACATAATCCAAAATTATATTGATGATACAGGCGATCACCAGGAATATCAGGGGGGTACGGCTGTCTCCGACCGCCCGCATTATATTAGAAAACAGGTTAAACAAAAACGCGGCGGGGATACCCCAGTATATGACGATGATATAGGAATAGGCGGAATCAAAAATTTCCTCCGGGGTATTGAGGAGCTTTAACAGGGGACGGGCCGTGGTGATACTCACCGCCATAAGGGCCAGGGTTATCCCGGCGCCTAAAAGTAAATTTGCCGCAAAACTCCGGCGGATTCCCCGGCTATCCCCCCCGCCGAAACGCTGGGAGGTGATAATAGACGCGCCCTGGGTAAAACCTATCATAAATCCCAGGATGAGGAAATTGATGCTTCCGGTACAACCCACCGCCGCCAAGGCAAAAACACCGATAGTACGACCGACGATGAAGGTGTCCGCCATATTGTAAAACTGCTGGAAAAGGTTGCCTATCAATAAAGGGACGGCAAAGGAAAAGATTAGCAGCGCCGGATTTCCTACGGTAAGATTTCTTGTCATTTCTTATTATCTGAGGCTGTTTCAAAATCCGGTGTTCGGGGACCATGATTTTGAAAGTGGCGCTATTTAGTTGTCTATCCCTAAAGTCGGTTGCTTTATGGATAGACCTTGCATTTGCATACGCAATGCGTTTTTTTCCATGAATAAAGGAATCTCCCAAAACTAAAGTTTTGAGAGATTCCTTTTAATAAATACCACATCCTGGGTAATATATCAAGGGGGAATATTCCGGGAATCCCCGGGCTTTTGCCGGGGGTGGCCGGAATTACGCTTTTATCGCCCCTTCGCTTATACCTTTGACGATAAATTTTTGGAGAAAGAGGAACACAATCACAATGGGTATGATCGATACCAAAACCGCGGGGAAGATGAGCTGCCAGGGATTACCGAACTGGCCCGCGAGGATCCGGGCAAAATAGAGTTCCAACACCAGGGTTTTGGTATCCGAATTACCGATCACCAGGAAGGGCAGGAGATAATCGTTCCAGATCCACATGGAGTTGAGGACTATCACCGTTACGGTAATGGATTTGAGCAGCGGCATCACGATGAAAAAAAACATCTGAAATACATTACAGCCGTCGATAAAGGCCGCTTCCTCAATACCCAGGGGAACCCCTTTAACAAAACCGTGGTAGAGAAACACCGACATGGACAGGCCGAAGCCTCCATACATGACGATAAGCCCTCCGAGGTTTTTAAGTCCCAGGGTGTCGAAAAACTGGATCAGGGGGTACATGATTGCCTGAAAGGGGATCAACATGGCCGCCACAAAAAGCATAAAGATACCGCCCGAAGTTTTGGTCTTGTTCCGCACCAAAACCCAGGCGGCCATGGAGGAGATGAGGATGATTAACCCCACCGAAACCACCGTAAGGACCGCCGTTACCCCCAGGGCTTTAAAAAAGTGGATCTCCCGGATCGCGTTGGCTAGGTATTTAAAATCAAATTTTCCGGGAAAACCCAGGGGAGCGTTGATAATCTCCGCCTGGCTTTTAAAGGAATTGATCAATAGAAACCACAGGGGGGCGAGGGTGTACAGGGAAAACAGGGTAAGGAACCCATAGATCAGGGCCTGGGTTATCCGCCGTTTGAGAAAATAATTATGCTGATAATGGGGTATGGCATCGGTTTGTTTCATCCTACATCTCCAGTTCCCGTTTTTTCGTGATGTTGACCTGGGTCAGGGTTATGACCGCTACGATAATAAAAAAGATCACCGCCTGAGCCTGGGCCTTCCCATAGTCCGACGGGGTGGTATCCTTGATGGTCCTAAGGATCTGCATGGCTAACATCCGGGTGTTAAACTCCCCATCGGTGAGGGCCACGTTTTGGTCCAGGAGCTTAAAGCTCCCCGCCAGGGTCATAAAAAACACCACCGTAAAGGAGGGCATCAGCATAGGTACGGTGATCTTACGAAAGGTAAGCCATGAAGAGGCCCCGTCTATACTGGCGGCTTCATAAAAATCCCTGGGGATATTATTGAGTCCCGCGATATAGATGATCATCATATATCCGGCGGTCTGCCAGGTGTTAAGGAAAACCAGGGCGAAAAGGGCTTTGACTGAATCCTGGGTCATGTAGCGCAAAAATTCAATATGGAAGATCCCTTGGGGCCCAAAAAGTACGTCGGTAAAGATGATTTGAAAGATGAACTGCCAAATAAAACCCAGGGCAAGGCCCCCAAGCATATTCGGCAGAAAAAAGGTGGTCCGAAAGAGGCCCGCCCCATGGATAATCCTGTTTAAAAGAAGGGCCAAGCAAAGGGCGGCGATATTGATCGTGATCACCGCCATCAAAGTGTACCGTACCGTATAACCCAGGGCCCGGATAAACCGTTCGTCCTGAAAAGCCGCCTTATAATTGGCCAGCCCCACCAGGGAATCGAAAGCCGAAGCCGCCCGGGTTCCTGTTTGGGGATCAAAATAGTAGATCCCCCGCCAGGCGGCAAAGGAATTAAACACCCCCATCACAAAGGGCAGAAGGATCACCAAAATAAAGAGGGCCAGGGCCGGGAGAAGGAACAGCCAAAACCACTTTTTATAGATGTTCATGGCTATTTTAGTTTAATCCATTCGGTTATGGCATAGTCGGCGATATCGTTATAATCCCCTTCGGTCCATTGGGGTTTGGTCATGTAGTTTTCCATGATCCGCAGACCCACCACATCTCCGGACCAGGAAGCGGGCGCTCCATGGTAGGGGGCGGCAATGATATCCCCACTTTTCATATAACTGATGATGGAGTTCCCCAGGGAATTGGGTACCGTGGTAACCGCAGGGTCCGCGTTATAGGGAATAAAAGCAAATTCATCCACCACATAATGCTGACCGGAAGGAGCCGTATTGAGCCATACCAAAAAATCATAGGCATGTTTCTTTTCCGCGTCCGAGGAAAGTTTATTAACCGCGTAATAATTGGGGACAAACACCGGGATGGAACGGTTGAGTTTTTCCACGGTCATACCGTCGGTCCTCACGATATCCTCCGGCTTAAAGGGCATCTTAACCGGTAGGAAGATGAGTCGTTCCGCCATTTCCGGGTTAACCCCGGCAATGTTTCCATAGGCCCAGTTCCCCTGTTTAAAAAATACCGCCTTGCTGTCGGCAAAGATCTGTACCGTTTGATCATAGCCGAAATTGGCGGAGGATACAAAATCCTGCCCCCGCTGGGCCGGGCCGTTTTTCCCCGCCAAGTGGCTTGTCTTAAGGTCCAGGGCCCGGGCGTAATCCACAAAGGCCCCTTTACCGGCCCGGAGCTTCTCTTCGGTGGCGGTATTGGCGTCGTTAGGAGAAGTGAAGATCGCATTCAGGGCCACGTTGATAAAATGGTCCCCATAGGTCCATTTTTCCGCGCCCATCACCGCAAATATCCCGGTCAGGTTTACCGCCAAGCCGCTTTTGGAAGGGGCGAAGCTATAGGTATGACCGTTGATGGTAAACTGAGCCGGAGCGGGGTTTTTGATCCAGCCGTCCAGGGCCGTAATCAGGGCCGCCCACTCGTCATAGCTTGCGGCCTTGATATCCGCAGCAAGATTGGTCACATTCGCCTGGCCGAAAATATCCCCCAGGAGCTTGGTGTCGGCGATATACCCGTAACCCTCTACATTGTAGGGGATACCGAAACTGGTATTCCCATCGGTGGTGAGCCGTAGCGAGGGGGGGATGGCGGACACCAAGGCGGCAAAGGCCGGATCCGTCACCGTAGAGAGGTCCTCGACAAAACCTCCCTGAATCCACTCCACCAGTTCCTTAACCCCCTGGATGGAATAGATAACCGGCTTATTCCGGGAATTCATTTCCGCGTTCAAAGGTTCTGAATGGTCCTGCCCCGAACCGATAGAAAAATTCTTGACCTTGACCCCGGTTTCCGCCTCATAGGCCCGGCACATAGCATCAAATTGCTGGGCATTCTCCCCTTTGGAGTTAAATATGTACAAATCATACTCCGGATCCTTTTTACCGCAGCTTCCAAAGATCGTTAACATAACAAAACAACTCAAAAGAATACCAACCGTTTTTTTCATTAAAATCTCCTAAAAATAATAAAGGGATACTATTCCAAATTTTCCGTTTTTGGAAAAGCCTCCTTGGATTTAGCGGAAAACCCGGACTTTTGACCGGTTTTCCAAAAACATGCCCAAACCCAACTGCGTTTGAACAAGCCCGAGTTTCAAGTGTTTACTTGACTCTATCACAAGTATAAAACGATATTGTGTTTTTTTGTAGTTTTTCCTTCATTTTTTTTCAAAAAAATCGTTTTTTTTCATGTATTCGGTAATATAATAGAACTATGAAATTTAAATGTATTATCTTTGATCTGGATGGGACCCTGGCTGATACCCTAAAGGACATTGCCGAAGCTATGAACCGGGCTTTGATCCTCAGGGCCTATCCTCCAATTATCGAGGAGAAATATATTACCATGATCGGGTGGGGGATAAGGCGCTTAGCCTTCCTTGCCCTGCCTGCCGCAGCCCGGGACGAAAAAACCGTCGAAGCCCTGGCTGCCGACGCCGCCCGGTTTTATGTGGAAAGGCCCTTAACCTATTCCCGGCCCTATCCGGGGATTCCCGCCGTAGTGGCGGAATTAAAACGGCGGCGCCTAAAAACCGCTGTTTTAACCAATAAACCCGATCCGGTAACGACCCTGGTGGTGAATGGGCTTTTTCCCCCGGGGTCCTTTGATCTGATCCGGGGAGAAAAAGCGGGAGTTCCCCGTAAACCGGATCCGGCCTCCACCTGGGAGATCCTTATGGAACTGGATCGGACCCCCCGGGAAACCATATTTATAGGGGATTCCGAAATTGATATGGAAACCGCCCATGCCGCGGATTGTCATGCCCTGGGGGTAAGCTGGGGTTTCAGGGACCGCTCCGCCCTGGAAGCCGCCGGCGCCGACCGGATTATCGATACCCCGGAGGAACTCCTCCCCCTGATGGACATAACCATGTAAAAATGCCGTACTAAAAAAAGGATCCGAACAAGTTTTTCAAATTTTTCAGGCAGCCATAGATATAAAGAGGTATGGAGTCTATTATGAAAATTGACGATCCCAGAGTAGCGGAAAATTTAGGCGAATTGGTCCGGCTCCTCGCTAAAATTGAAGATCCGGAATTGATTGAGGCCTTCCTGCGCTGTCTCTTAACCCCGGCGGAAACCGCGGATATTGCCGCCCGTTGGGCTTTGGTAAAGGCCCTGGGGGAAAAGATACCCCAGCGGAAAATCGCCCGGGAATTGGGGATTTCCCTCTGCAAAATAACCCGGGGATCAAAGGAACTCAAAAAACCTAATTCCGCTTTTCGCCGTGCCTTGGCCTTATTCGAGAGTCTGGGTTAATATGCTCCTGGGGAAAGACTTCGTGAATGGTTATAGTTTATCAGGGAACCTTGCCGGATGATCTCCGCCTCCGGGGGGGTAAGCTCCGGTATGACCAGGGTAAAGGGACAGAGCTCTCCGGCGGTGACTATATAGGCGGTAACGGAGGTTCCGGCCTCTGTTATCACATCCCGTATTCGGGGTATAAATACATAATCCCCCAGTTTGAAGGAAGGCTCCCCCTCCAGGGTAAAGGGGATGATCCCCCAGTTGATGAGGTTACTCCGGTACCGTTTGGTAGCGTATTCCCCGGCAAAATTGACCAGTCCCCCCAGGACCCGCTGACAGCTTGCCGCCTGTTCCCGGGCGCTTCCGTCCCCGGGTTTGTGGGCAAAGATCGCCGAACCGATTTGAAGGCGGGCATATCCCAGGGTTTCCATTTCTTGGACGGTACGGAGCCGTTCCAGGATGCCGTCGATTTCACTCAGGATCCGTCTGTCGTTCGTTTCCGGTGATGTTTCCCCCCGTATGAGGGCAAGCCGCTGGGCTTCCGCCCGCTGCGCCTCCTTGGCCCGGCCTACATAGCCGGGATCTTTTCGGGACAGGGTAAATTCCGCCAGCCCCACAGGGTTAGACCTGAAGGAAGATGTTTCCCCGGAGGGGATAATTTCATCGGTGGTGGTCACGGGATCGGTGATATAAGCCGCTATTTTGAGGAGCAGATTTTCTCCCAGGGCCTCCATGGAGGGCCAATCGGTGATATTGGGACCGTAATGCAGGGCCGTGTCGCTCCGAGGATTTCCGAACCCATGATAGACCCGGTTTTTATAGGGGCTGTCGTCGTAGTGGTAGGGGGGAAATTTTTCTTCAAAATCCAAGGTTGCGGCGGAACAGAGATACCCCCTATTCCGGGCGGTGGCGGCGATACTCCGGGCGTCCATCAGGGCCACCGAAGCCAACTGGCCGTCCATGGGCCGGGAACCTTCCCGGTTGGGAAAATTTCGGGTGGTGTGGCGGATGGAAAGGCCCTTATGGGCGGGCACATCCCCGGCGCCAAAACAGGGACCGCAAAAAGCGGTCCGGATCACCGCCCCGGCGGAGATGAGATCCCCCAGGGCTCCGTTTTTTGCCAGTTCCAGCATCACCGGCTGGCTGCCGGGGTACAGGGACAGAGCAAAACCGGGATTGCCGCAGCCACTTCCCCGGAGTATGGCTGCCGCGGCCATGAGATTTTCATAGGTACCCCCGGCGCATCCGGCGATTACCCCCTGATCTATCCGAATCCGGCCCTTATCATCGACCTTGTCGGTAAGTTTTAAGGGAACTTCTTTATTCTCCAGAAGCTCTGTCCCCTCCTGTTCAACCCGGCGGAGGATATCCCCGGGATTCGCCAGGAGGGTATCGATTTCAAAGACGTTACTGGGATGGAAGGGGAGGGCAATCATGGGCGTTATCGCCGAGAGATCGATACGGATAAGACCGTCATAGTAGGCCGTATCCCCCGGAGCCATGGGAAAATACTCTCCACCGCGGTGATGTTCGCCAAGGTAATCCCGAATACGGTGGTCGGTCTCCCAAAGGGAGGACCAGCAGGTTGTTTCGGTGGTCATCACATCGATACCAAAGCGGAAATCCGCGGAAAGGGTACCGACGCCTTCACCGAAAAATTCCAGGACCTTGTTTTTGACAAACCCGGTTTTAAAAACCGCCCGGATAAGGGCCAGGGCTACATCCTGGGGGCCTACCCCGGGCCGGGGTTTCCCCGACAGGTAAACCCCGATTACCGGGGGATAGGCCATGGAATAGGTCCGGCCCAGGAGTTGTTTGACCAGTTCCCCTCCGCCTTCGCCTACCCCCATGGTTCCCAGGGCCCCGTACCGGGTATGGCTGTCACTTCCCAGGATCATCCTGCCGCAGCCTCCCTGGGTTTCCCGGATATAGGAATGGATCACCGCCAGATGGGGGGGCACATAGATCCCACCGTATTTTTTTGCCGCGGAAAGGCCAAATATATGATCGTCCTCGTTGATGGTCCCCCCTACGGCGCAGAGGGAGTTATGGCAATTGGTTAATATATAGGGGAGGGAGAATTGTTCCAGACCGCTGACCCGGGCGGTCTGGATGATGTTGACAAAGGTAATATCATGGGATGCCAGGGCATCAAAACCCAGTTCCAGTTTATTTTCATCCCCGCTTTTGTTGTGAGCCTGTAGTACCCCATAGGCCATGGTAGCCCGGCGCCCTTCCTCCCGTCGAAGGGAACGCTGTCGTAAAAGGTCCTGATTTTCCGGGATATCCTCAATAATTTCCCTGCCCTTACAGAGATATACCCCCCGGTCTATCACTTGTACCATTAAAAGCTCCTCTTTAAGATGGGAATTACCGGTTCGGTGAGTTCTATGGTTCCGGGAAAGTCTTCCGGGGTGAGGAGTACCGCCTCTCCGTCCATCTGGGCCAGGATGGGATATTCCCCCCGGAATTCCACCCGGTCCGCAGTAAACAGGATGGATTCGGGTTTATCAATATGACCCCCGGCAGTAAAAAGCCCCTTGAGGGCCACCTTTCGCAGGAGGGGCATCTGTTTTACCCCGCAGACATTCCGGTCGTCCGGGAGGATCCGCTTGTGGGAACCGTAGGTACGGTGGCCGCTGACCCCCACGGCTAATAACAGGAGAGGTTCCCGGAAGGACTTCACCGTCCGGCCGGTTCCGTCAAAGGCATTGATCTCCATGGGGCCGACCCGGTAAAGCCGGTCATAGAGGAGGGACGCGATATCTACCCATAATTTATAGGAATCCCCCGGGAGTTTTCCCTTCATTTTGTTGGTCATGTGGGTAACAAAGGCGTCCAACCCCACGGAAAGGATATTGAAGGCCAGAAAAGGCCCCTTACCCGGGGTCCGGGTGGTAAGCCGCACGGCCCGGGCCCCCTCGATCCGGGTGGGAAAAATGAGGAGGTCCAGGGCTTGGGCTAACTCCCAGGCATCGGCACCGTCGTTTCCGGTTCCCATGGGAAGGCGGAGTATGGCAAACCGGGAGCGGAGGATCGGGGATGCCTCGAAAAGGGGGATTAACGCTTCCAGACTGGTCCCGTCCCCCCCGGCAGTAATAAGCAGATGGAAGGAGGAATCGGTCTGAGAGCCGGCCTCATCCAACAGGGCTTTCACGATTTTTCCCGCATGGCCCGGGGCCCTGGTGGGGATGAGCCCCAGGCTTCCCAATTCGCCGGAACCGCCATCCCCTTCCCGGGCGGTTTGGGATGGTCCGGCGTTTTCCCGCCGGGGGTTCTTTCCCGCTATCTCCCGGGCGTTTTTAAGCGCGGTCTGATGTTTTTTCCACCGGGAGCGGATGGTAAACCCTCCCGCGGTGGGGTTGGCGATAATGGTCCACCTGAGGGGCCGTCCCGAAGCCAGAGGGGTATGGAAACAAAGTTCCGTCAGATCCTGGGCAAAATCCCGCAAAATCATACGGGCAGTATACCGAAACAAATTCATTTTTACCAGTATAGGATCCAGGAAAAACGCAGTTGCTTGTTACCCGGTTAAGAAACCGGTAAGGCGGTCATTGCTTGTAGGTTTTTCGTTTGTTCACCATGGCGATATACCGGTATAGGCTCGCCTCGGAACAATGCAGTTTTTCCGCCACACTACTTACGGACCCGCGGAGCAGAAAAATACCGTGTTCCATAAGCCGTTCAATGATGGTAAGCCGTTCTTCCTGGGAAAGCCGATGATGCGTTTGGCCGCCTACCCCCATTTCCCGCAGGACCGACTTGATAATCTCTTCCATGTTTTCATAAAAATTTTCCGCCTGGAATTCTTCAGAGGGCTTGATGTCTTTTAAGGAACCTAAACCGGCAAGTTTAAGTACCGCTTCGCTTAATTGGGTATATTTACTGGTATCAATATTGACGCAGAGCATCCCCAGGAGTTTGTCCTTTTTTTCATTTTTAAGAAAAAAGGTGGATGCATGAAGATGCCGGTTATCCCTGGTTTTTCCTTCATAATTACAAACATAATCCCGAGTCTTCCATTCTTCCTGAGCCATCATACGGAGGGCAAGGTCCGTGGGCGGAGCCCCGACGGTACGGCCGCTGATATGACCATTGGCGATGGCCACAATCTCCATTTTCCCTTCCCGCAGATCCTGAAGCACGATCTCGCAATTTTCCCCGCAGGCCTTGCCCAAAAATTCCACGATGCTTTTTGTTACTTCGATGGAGTCCATTGTTGTATTATAACGGTCCCCTGGGCATTACACAAGGAGATCCTGCAGGATAAGATACCATCGAACCGGTTTCAAATTGAAAGCCAAAGTAGTTTCAAAAGCAAGCGGCCTTTGAAACCGCCGCTTCGGAAAAACGCAAATATTTTTGTCCCAGGGGACGGGACAAAAATTATAATAATTTTTTATTATAATTAAAAAAAATCATTGACAGGTACCCATCCTCATTATACAATAATGAGGTAGAGGAATTTATCAAGCGATACGGTTTCAAAATACACTGGTCCGGGACAACCATGATTTTGAGCGATAAGTTTTGCTTGGTAAGTGGCCTTAGATCTAAGAGAAAAAGCGGGCCGGCTTAATTTAGGGCCTAACCGCTTTTCCCTAAATCAGTTTCAAACTAACGTGAGTTTTGAAACGAATTCAAATTTAATTTTTTTAGGGGAGAACATTTATGGCAATAAAGTATGTACCGGAACCGTTCCGCATAAAGGTGGTGGAACCGCTTCGTATGCTGACGCGGGAAGAGCGCGAAAAGAAAATCGCAGAAGCTCATTACAACCTCTTCTATCTAAAAAGTGAAGATGTGTATATCGACCTTCTGACGGATTCGGGGACCAACGCCATGAGCCAGTTCCAATGGGCGGGCGTGATGCAGGGTGATGAAGCCTATGCGGGGGCGTCCAGCTACTATAAGCTGATCAATACCGCCAAAGATATCTTCGGCTACGATTATATCCAGCCGGTACACCAGGGCCGCGCCGCCGAGAAGATACTGCTTCCGCTTTTCTTGTCCGAGGGTAAATTCGCCATTTCAAACATGTTCTTTGATACCACCAGGGCCCATGTCATTTTGTCGGGGGCCCGCCCCCTGGACTGCGTGGTACCGGAAGCTCTGGACCCGGCCAAACGCGCCCCCTTTAAGGGTAATATGGATGTGGAGCGGCTTGAAAAGCTCATCAAAGAACATGGGCCGGAGAAGATCGGCCTTGTGGTGATGACCATCACCAATAACTCCGCCGGAGGTCAGCCGGTCTCGGTTCAAAACATTCGGGAGACCTCGGCGGTTTGCAAGAAGTACGGAATCCCCTTTGATATCGACGCGGCACGTTACGCGGAGAATGCCTACTTCATCCAGCGGGACGAACCGGGCTATGCGAATAAATCTATCACGGAGATCGTGCGGGAAGTCTTCAGCTATGCGGATATGTTTACCATGAGCGCAAAGAAAGATACTATTGTCAACATGGGCGGCATGATCGGCGTGAAGAACGAGAAGCTCAACGAAAATATCATCCTGGAAATCAAGTCCCGGTGTATTGAATTTGAGGGGCTCTACACTTACGGGGGGCTTGCGGGCCGGGATTTGGAAGCCCTGGCGGTAGGTCTTCGCGAAGGACTTGACGATAACTACCTCCGCTACCGGGTGGGTCAGATGGAGTACCTGGCGGCAAAATTCGACGATGCCGGTATTGGCTATCAGGCACCGGTTGGGGGTCACGGGGTGTTTCTGGATGCCAAGGCCATGTTCCCCCATATCCCCTACACCGAGTACCCCGCTCAGGTCCTCTGCGTTGAGCTTTACCGGGAGGCGGGGATCCGCTGCTGCGACATCGGTTCGTATATGTTGGGTAACGACCCCGACACGGGCAAACAGCTCAAGGCCGACTTTGAGTTTTCACGGCTCGCCATCCCGCGCCGGGTGTACACCCAGGCCCATCTGGACGTAATAATCGACGCGGTAATAGAAGTTAAAAAGCGCGCACCGAGCATAAAACGCGGATTCCGCATTGTTTGGGAACCCCCGATTCTGCGGCATTTTCAGGCGCATCTTGAGCCGATTAAATGACTTGGTTTCAGTTTTGATGTGAGGGTCGGCCGGGAAGTAACCAATTTCCCGGCCGGCCCCAGCGCTAATCAATATAGGAGGTAAGACTGTGTCGGACGAAAAAGCACGCGATTCGTTTTCGGGCAGGTGGGGATTTATTATCGCCTGCATAGGTTCGGCGGTAGGGATGGCAAATGTGTGGGCCTTCCCGTATCGGACGGCGAGATATGGCGGTGCGGCATTCCTCATCCCGTATTTCATCTGTATTCTTATCCTGGGGGCGACCGGCGTTGTGGAGGAAACCGCCTTCGGCCGTTGGGGCGGTGCGGGACCCTTGGGGACCTTCCGTAAAGCGCTGACCCAAAAAAATAAACCCTTCAAGGAAATCGGAGTTATCCCGGTCATCGCCGCCTTCGGTATCGGGACAGGGTATGCGATCATCATGGGCTGGGTTCTCCGCTATCTGTGGGGTTCCATTTCAGGGGCAGTGATTAGCAACAAGGATACCGGGGCCTACTTTGGCCAAATTGTCGGCAACTTCGGCAGCATAGGCTGGCACCTTACCGCCCTGGGTATCACCTTTATTATGATGATTGGGGGTATCTCCAAGAGTATCGAAAAGGTATGTAAGGTTATGATGCCCGTTTTCTACCTCCTGTTTATCTATATGGCCATTCGGGTTGCCCTGCTGCCCGGCGTCGTTGAGGGGTACAAATATTTATTTATCCCCCAGTGGAGCTATATAAGCGACATCAAAACCTGGATCTTTGCCCTGGGACAGGCGTTTTTCTCCCTATCCCTGGCGGGGAACGGGACCGTGGTCTATGGTTCTTATCTGAGTAAGAAAGAAAATGTTCTTGCCTGTGCGAAAAACATCGCTATTTTTGATACCCTCGCGGCCATCCTAGCATCAATCGTGATTGTCCCCGCGGTATTCGCGCTGCTCGGAGCGGACTCAATAGGCGCCGGGCCACCCCTAATATTCATTACCCTGCCCGCGATCTTCCAGCAGATGGCAGGGGGCCAGATCTTTGCCATCATCTTCTTCCTGGCTATTTTCTTTGCGGCGGCCACGTCCATTGTCAACATCTTTGAAACGCCCATTGAGATGCTCCAGGATCGCTTTAAACTTTCCCGCTTTAAGTCGGTAATCATTATTCTCCTTTTGGCGTCCATAGGCGGTGTTTTCCTGGAGAATGCCGATATCATCGGGGTCTGGATGGATATTATGTCCATTTATGTCTGTCCCTTGGGGGCGTTCATCGCGGCGATTATCTTCTTCTGGGTTATGGGAAAGGATTTTGCCGCAGAGCAAATTCAGCTTGGCAGGGAGAAGAAAATCGGCAAGTGGGTTGTTCCCCTGGGTAAATACGGGTTCTGCGCAATTGCGTTCCTGGTGTTCGTCCTGAGTATCGCCTTCGGCGGTATAGGTTAAAATCCTTAATTCCCTGACATTTTTAGAATGTCGGGGAATGCCGGGTGTAGGATATTCTCAAGATAAATGGAGTACATACTATGAAAAACGCAATTATTACGGAAAAAGCTCCAAAGGCAATCGGTCCCTATTCTCAAGGAATTGACGCCGGAAGTTTTGTGTTCACCAGCGGGCAGTTACCGGTGGATATGGCGGCTGGGACGCTTGAAAAAGAGGACATCAAAAAAGCGGCAAAGAATTCTCTTGAGAACTGCAAAGCGATTTTGGAACAAGCGGGACTCTCGTTAAAAAATGTGGTAAAGACCACCGTATTCATGGTTGACCTTTCCGAATTTTCCGCGATGAACGAAGTGTATGGGTTGTATTTTCCCGAAAATCCGCCCGCCCGCAGCTGTGTTCAGGTCGCGGCGCTGCCCCTGGGCGCGAAAATTGAGATTGAGGTAGTCGCCGCGAAATAAGATTGGAAACCCTCTGAAAACTAAAGTTTTCAGAGGGTTCCTTACCCCAGAGAATCATTACACATGGTCCTGTTTGAGTATTTCCTCAAGGCCATACACATCCTCAACCCCGTCGACCAGGATGCCCCCCATGCCGAGTTCCAGGGGAGGGGCTATATCAAAATCATACCGATCCCCCAGGGCGATACATTCTTCGGCGGGAATTTCCAGGAACTCCATTGCTTTAATAAAGGGGGCCCGGTGGGGTTTTGATACCTTACAAGTATCAAGGCCCACCATGATAGTAAAAAATTCACCGATTCCCAGAGCGGCGAGGGTCTTTTTGGCAACCAACACCGGATTATTCGTAACCAGGGCAAAGGAAAAGGCGGATGCCAAGGCGTCGAGGGTTTTGCCAAGGACCGGATCCGGCTTGAGGTACCGGGAGGGTTCGTATAGTTCTTCCCGCCAGCGGATGTTTTCTTCCAGGGAAATACCGAAATCCTTGAAGGTATTGGTAAGGCTGATTTTTTCTCCTTTGGTTTGGGCCCAGGTTTCCCGGTAGGTTTCTATTTCTCTCTTCATATCCTCAAAACTCCGGCCGCGGATACGGGCAAGATGCCAGATGGGAAGATCGATTTGGTCCCGGGCGTATTCCGCATTGGTATAGAGGGTCGAGTCCATATCGAAAATCAGGGCGGACCGTACCGAGGGGATCCGATAGATCTTCATTCCAGGAAACTCCGGGCCTTTTCTTTAAATTCCCGATAAGCGTGGAATCCTTCGGTATAACGGGACACGTTTTTGGGGGAGGGGGTATAGGAGCCGGTAAAACGGATCATGCCGGAGACGGCCTGGGGCAGGTCGGAGAATTCTCCCAGAGCCCGGGCCGCAATACAGGCGTCTCCCATAAGCTCGCCGTCCCGTATTTCCGGGAGCAGCAGGGTACAGTTGGTAAGGTCCGCCTTCAGCTGGTTCCAGCGGGCGTTTTTGCTCTGTCCCCCGGAAAGCCGCATCTCCTTTATGGGAAAACCATGGCTGTTGAAGATTTCCAGGGTATCCCGAACCAAAAAGCCCAGGGCTTCCAAAACCGCCCTGCCGAACCCGGCCTGGCTGAGAAGTCCCGGGAAGGACGTAAAGAGGCCCGCCGCCAAAGGCTTACCGGGGAAGGGCAATACCGGAAAAAAAAGGCCCTCTCCGGGGGACAGAGCTGTGGGGGATTCAGCAGGAAGGTGTTTTCCGATAAGTTCCTCCAATAATTCGTCATACCCCCTATCGGCCTGTCCGGTGAGTTCCCGGTACCAGTCAAAAAAACGGCCTGAAGCGGGCAGGATAGCCCCCAGATTCCAAAATTCCGCTTCAATATGCGGCAGGGTTCTGAATCCGGGAATATGAACCGGGCCGGGGGTGCAGATATTAATTCCCTCGGAGCTGCCGGCCCGGTCACAGACGATTCCCGGCTCAACCGCTCCAACCCCTATAAGGGCCATGATAAAATCCGGCCCCCCGGCGATGATGGGGATTCCCCGGGGAAGGTCAAAATATTCCGCGGCTTCGGCGGAAACCCTGCCGATGGAACTTCCCAGCGGTACAAAGGGGGGGAATTTGTCCCGGTCCAGGCCCAATTTCCGACATTGGGCTTCATCCCAATAGTAGGGTTCGTAAAGGGGGGAGGGGAGGACGGTTACCGGCTCCGCTCCGCATCGGTAAGAAAACCACTCCGGCGCGGAAAAGAGATACCGGGTCCGTTCATACTCTTCGGGATTTTCCTGTAAAAAATACGCGGCATAGGGGAGAAACAGGGAGGGGAGTTGTTCCGGGGTATCGGCCCGGCTTTTATACCAGTGGAGGGGAGCGAGGGATTGGCCCCCCCGGGTCAGGGGAACCAAGGTAGGACCGTTTCCGGAAATACAGAGGGCATCGGGCTTGCGGCCCGGTGCTTGTTTGGCCAGATCCTCTCTGGCCAGGACCAGCGCTTTTTCCCAATCGGACCCATTTACCGCGCCCCGGACCAGGTGTTCCCGGGGATAGGCCTTACGGACAAACCCACGGCTATGGCCCTTGACATCAATAAAAGCGGCCTTAAGCGAGGAGGTTCCGATATCAACACAGAGGATAAACCGCCGGGTATTCATGGAATTTTTAGGTGTCGGTGAAGAGCTTTTCTATGATGTCCCGGTTATCCAGGAGGGAACTCATGGAAAGCCCCTGGTGGAGCCGGGAAATAGTTTGGGCAAAAAGTTTGGTTATATTGACGCTCACATACCATTCCCGGCTTAACACTTCCTCTTGAAATATGGCATTGGTTCCAATGATCCGGAAAAAAAGCCCTTCATTATAGGCGGTATCAAAATATTTGACCGCATCCCCGGAGAATAGGGGAAGGCTGATGGCGGCGATTACCTTTCCTGCCCCCTGTTCCTTGAGGAATTTCATGGCCTTAAGAAGGGTTCCTCCGGTACCCAGCATATCGTCAGCCATAAAAACCGTCTTATCCCTGACATTTCCCAGAAGTTTTATCTCGGCAATGTTATTTTCCAGGGCGTCCTTGGAAACCCGGGAATAATCCCGTTCTTTGTATAACAGGGCCAGGGGCCGTTTTAGGGCGGTGGCATAGAATTTATTCCTGTCTACCGCCCCCGTATCCGGGGAAACCACCACAAGATCATCGTCCTTGATCCCGGTGATCTGTAGAAACCGGCGGATAATTTGATAGCTGGCATGAAGATTCTCCAGGCGCATAAAATTAAAGGCATTTCCAATTTCCCGGGAATGAATATCCAGGGTAATGATCCGGTTGACCCCCAGGGATTCCAAAATAGTTCCCACCCGGCTTGCGGTAAGCCCCTCTCGGCCTTTTTTTTTGTGCTGCCGGGAATAGGGATAAATAGGAACCACCAGGGTGACCCGTTCCGCCCCGGCCTGTTTAACGGCGTCCACGGTCACAAAAATGGTCATAAGGTGATCGTTCACCGACAGGGAACTGGTCACCGCACCGTCGTTGAATTGTAAGGGGTAATGATTCTCCACGTCCTGTACAATATAGATATCCTTGCCCCGGATGGATTCCAGAATTTCCGATTTTATCTCACCGTTGGAGAAGAGGGTAAACCGGGCGGGGACTTTGAACCGGGGGGTATGAAATTTTAGGACATCCGCGGGCAAATTTGATGACGGGGAATTAACCTCATTGATGAAATTGACCTTCTTAATGACCTCTTCCGTGTCCATATTATACCGCCGGGCTAATTCGGAGGCGGTTTTCTTAAAGTGATGATAATAACACTTCTTAAGATGGGTAATTACCTCATCGGCGAAGACTTCCCCTCCGGGACAGGCGAGCACAGCAAGATTTGCCGGGTTGGAGTAGTTCATGGATATTTATTTTTAGCATATCATCCTTTAATTTTCAAGTATGGTAATTTCCACCCGCCGGTTCTTTCGGCGGCCCGCTTCGGTGTTATGGTCCCCCAGGGGCTGTTCCGCCCCATAGCCCCGGACCACGATACGGTCGGGGCTGCGGGCTTTTTTTTCGATTAAATAGTCCGCCACCGCCGCCGCCCGTTCCCGGGAAAGGACCATCCTATCCTCGGCACTACCGGCCAGGGCGGTATGCCCCCCCACCAGGATGTCCCTTTCCCTATATTTTTGGAGAACCCCGGCGATTTGGTCGAGTTTTACCTTTTCCGCCGGCAGTAATTCCGCGGAATCGGGCTGAAATTGAATATTTTCGAGGCTAATGGATATTCCCTCATCCACAATCCGGACCGAGGTATCGGTAATACCCATCCGCCTTATCGTATCCTCGATTTCCCGGGCGATTTTTTCTTTATCCATCCCTGGGGATTCGATAATCTCCGCCTCCGCATTGCCCCGGTATTCCACGGTACTGCCGTTGGATAGTTCAAAAACCATACGGAATACCTCGTTATACGCCGCAGCCTGACCTAATTCGGTATCCCAATAGACGATTTGATCCGACGCCCCCATGATACGCCGGGGCCAGAGGGTTCCCCGGACCGATTCGGGTTCGGTGAAAATACGGTAGGATACGGAAAAAGCAGAGTAGTCCTTATTCCGCCATTGCCGGCGGCCCAAAAAAGTATAATCGGCGATAAAGGGGATCCGGTAGGGTTCATTTATGCCAAAACTGTCCCTAAAATCGTGCATCTCGTGTCCCTCGGCAGACCAGGTATCTCCCGGATTAAGGTCCTGATCCAGGAAAACCGGTACATTCCTTACCACGGGCATAAAAAACTTGCTATCAATGGTAATAAATCCTTGGGGATTCCGGTTGAATTCGGATTCATATTCCCGGGCCCACTGGAAACTCCGGCCTCCTCCTACCCCCTGGGCCCGTTCAGCGGTCTGAAACAGGGCCCCATGGCGGGCAATACCGTCATGGATTTCCGTTACTTCCACGGCGATCCGGTTTAAAATTTCCGCGCGGTGGGAGAGCCGCCGGTTTATGTAAACTTCTTCATTTACGGTGGACAAAATCCGGTATTTATCCCCTGTTTTGTGTTTATAAAAAAACTGTTCTCCCCTAAGAAGCGGAACCTGAATCGCAAAACCTATAACCATGAGGCACAATAGCCCTCTTTTTATTTCCGGCATAATTACTCCCTATAGGATATCGGCAGGATTCGTCCTTCCGATAATCCTTTATGCAATGATGACAAGGCTGTTTTTTCATAGGGTAAGAAAAGTCATGTTTTCCGGTCCGTTATCTTTACGCAACCGGGAATCATCTTCCCCAAACATCACGTCAAGCATATAAGAAAAATAATATCGAATAGTCAAATACCGAAGAATTCGAACCTTATAAAAAACTTGACAAATTTTGAAAACCCATGGTTAAATTATAATAGGAGGTTTTTGAGGGCCGGTGAGTCAGTTCCAACCCTCTTTTGAATTTGGATTGGCTATGGAAAAAGCGGTTGAAAGTTCGTTTTTTTTCTAAATTCAAGGTCGTATTCCCCAAAAAATGAATTTTTGGGGAATACATTCAATGAAAAATTCAGGAGGCGCTATGATTTCTTTTATCGTAGGTGTTATCGCGTTAATACTGGGATATGTAGTATACGGTAAGATTGTAGAAAAAATCTTTGTGATTAATCCGAATTCCAAAACTCCTGCAGGGCGGATCAATGACGGGGTTGACTTTGTGGAAATTCCCACATGGAAGGCCGTACTCATCCAATTTTTGAACATTGCCGGTACGGGACCTATCTTTGGGGCTATCGCCGGGGCGCTCTGGGGACCGGCCGCTTTTGTCTGGATAGTCCTGGGCTGCATATTTGCCGGCGCGGTCCATGACTACTTTTCCGGTATGCTCTCCCTGCGGAACGAGGGCTCGACGATTGCGGAGATCGTGGGCAAATACCTAGGGGATATTCCCCGGTGGATCATGCGGGTGTTCTCGATTGTACTCCTCATCCTGGTGGGGGTGGTTTTTGTTACCACTCCGGCTCAGGTTTTGGACAGCCTCATCCCCCATGCCGAGGGCTCCCGTATTGTTTACGTTATCTCCCTCACCGTGATCATTTTATACTACATCATTGCCACGATCCTGCCCATCGATAAGGTTATCGGGCGGCTTTATCCGATCTTTGGGGCGGCTCTGCTTATCATGGGTGTGGGTATTACTATCATGCTTTTTGTTACCGGCGAAGTGGCGACGATCCCTGAATTTACCTTTAAGAACCTGCATCCTAATGCTATGCATATCTTCCCGTTTCTCTGTATTTCCATTGCCTGCGGTGCTATTTCCGGTTTCCATGCCACCCAGTCTCCTCTCATGGCCCGCTGTATCAAGTCCGAAAAGGACGGCAGGATCGTATTTTACGGTGCCATGATCATCGAAGGGGTGGTGGCCATGATCTGGGCCGCCGCCGCTATGGCCCATTTTGGCGGCCAGGAAGGGCTTGCCGCAGCGGGAGCCGCCGCGGTGGTAGTCAAAAAGGTTTCCATCGACCTTATGGGGCCCATTGGGGGTGTCCTTGCGGTCCTCGGGGTGGTAGCCTGCCCGGTAACCTCGGGGGATACGGCTTTCCGGAGTGCCCGGCTCGCTATTGCGGATATCAGTAAATTCGATCAAAAGCCCATAAAAAACCGGTTTTTAATCGCCGTTCCGCTTTTTTTCGTGGGTATTTTGCTGGTCCTCTTTGCCATTGGTAGTACCGCTAATTTCAACATGATTTGGCGGTATTTTGCCTGGTCGAACCAGACCCTAGCCACCATAGCCCTTTGGGCCGCCAGCGCCTATTTGGCAAAAACCGGTAAATTGTTCTGGATCACCACTATTCCCGCGACTTTTATGACTGTGGTGGTTACTTCCTATATTCTAATCGCCCCCGAAGGCTTTAGACTGCCCTACATGGTGGGAATTGTCACGGGCCTGGTGGTTGCCGCAGTGGTGTTTGGTCTGTTCATCTCCCTTATTGCGGTGAAACAGAAAAATACCCTGAAAGAAGAGGTTGTGGGAGTAGCAGGCACCTGATTCGCAGGAAGGCCATCCGGCCGCATCGATCGATGCGGCCGAATACGCCCAAAGTAAAAAACTAGGTTTCAAAAGCGGTAAGGCTCATGGCGGCGATGATCTTTCCCTCGCTGTTACGGATGGGGACTGCGTTATAGTTGTCTTTGAGGATATACTCTTCCCGGACCCGGGCAAGCTCTTGCTTCAGCATATCCGCCCGGGTGATTATTTTTATCAGTAAAACTTTTCAGTCCCTTTTGGGCTATCAGGGCGTCCAGCCATACACCTTGTACAATGATTTGGCTGTTTTTGACCCCGCGTCTATAACATGAAATAGTTGTAAATGATAAAATATAAAAGCGGAATATGTCCATAAAATAACATGAGGAGCAGTATTATGAAAATCGGATTTATCGGATTGGGAATCATGGGGAAACCCATGGCTAAAAATTTGATTAAGGCGGGGCATGAACTGGTTGTTTTTGATCACCATCAAGAGAATCTCGACAATGTGACTACCGCCGGGGCAAAGGCGGCGGTTTCGGCGGCGGAGGCCGCTGCACAGGTTCCGCTGGTGATTACCATGCTTCCCAATTCCCCCCATGTAAAAACCGCGGTATTGGGCGAAAAGGGAATTCTTGAAGGGGCAAAACCGGGGACTATCCTTATCGACATGAGTTCCATTGCCCCGCTGGCAAGCCAGGAACTAGAAAAAGCCTGCGCCGCCAAGGGGGTCAAGATGATCGACGCGCCGGTTTCCGGGGGTGAACCCAAGGCCATAGACGGAACCCTGGCCATTATGGCGGGCGGCGACCTGAAGGTCTTTGAGGAGGTAAAACCCGTTCTCCTCGCCATGGGTTCTACCGCGGTATACTGCGGGGCCATCGGTGCGGGGAATACCACCAAGCTGGCAAACCAGATTGTGGTGGGCCTCAACATTGCCGCCGTGGCCGAAGCTTTTACCCTGGTGAAAAAAGCCGGCGTGGACCCTCAACTGGTTTTTGAGGCCATCAGAGGTGGGCTGGCGGGTTCCACCGTTCTGAACGCCAAGGCCCCCATGATGATTGAAAGCAATTTCAAACCGGGTTTCAGAATCGATCTTCATATCAAAGATTTGGCCAATGCCCTGGATACCGCCCATGGGGTAGGTTCACCCCTGCCCCTCACCGCCCTGATACGGGAAATGATGGAGACCCTCCATGCCGACGGTTTTGGCCAGGATGATCACAGTGCCCTGGCCCGGTATTACGCCAAAGTATCGGGAACAAAAATCGGAAAATAAGCTCAGGATCATGATCGGGACCGTCTTTCGGTATTACAACCATAGAAAACCTCCGTCGGGAACTTGCAAAGGCGGGGCTTTGGTAAGAATCGGCAAACGGGGGCCTAAGCGGAATTGGCCAATTCCCTGAGGGCGCCACAGAGAAAGGCCATGGCTTCCCGGGAATAACGCTGATCCACGGGAAGCGAATAAATATGATCGTATACATAGGATGCGCCGGGAAAATCCGAAAGGGAACACTCCCCATGGAAGGGCCAATAAAAGGTGGATTTAACCCCCAGACTTTCAAGTTTTTTTTGGGCGGCGTCCCGGTCTGGGGAGTAGAGGGAAAGATGGCTGGGACAAACCCCTTCTCCCAACTCGGGGAACACCGGAACCACCCCGGAACCAAAGGGAGCCTGGGATAGAACATACCGGTAGTTGTCCCGGCGCTTCCGAAAAAGATCCTCCCAGGGATAACGGCTTATCAGTTCCGCGGAGAAGGGGTCGCTTTCATACACATCAAACATACGGCGGAGCCGTAATTCGGTTTCCCAAAAGATCGCATCCACCCCTTCTTCCGAAGCGCCCGGTTCCCGGTTTGTTACCCGTTCCTGCTCGGTAAAACAGTCCAGCCGGCCCTGAATATGCGCTTCTTCCGGGGGCAGCAGGGGAAGGCTGAACTTTCCCTTTCGTTTTACCGCGATGCCCCCGGAGGGTATGCCCATCCATTTCCTCAGGCTGCCCGCATTATAATCCGCCAGGGGTTCAATGCCGTCGACAGAAAACACGCTGTGGGTAATATCCTGGATGACGGCCACCCCGGCATCAACACAGAGGGCGATAAATTCCCGGTCATAGAATGAAAAACCATAATAACCGCACAGGGCCAGCACAGAAATCCGGGGAATAAGCTCCCGGTTAAACCGGGGAACCAGGTTTTTGGGGGAGACATCGTAAAACAACAGGGTGTATCCGGCTTTTTTATAAGGGGCTACAACGGTTTCGCAGGTATAGGCGGGGAGGTAGGCCACCCGTTTGGTATCCCTCTCCATGAGATCCCGGAGGCAATAATAAATGGCACAACGACCCGACATACAAAACCGTCGGTCCTCCCCGCCCAACTTGTCCACCAGCCCCCCGGAAGCGTTTGGGGGCTGGTGTTTTTCAAGACAAAACATACCCCCGATGGTCATGGGTTAAAATCCCTCGATAAGTCTTTTATTCAGGGCACGGATGATGGCACAGGCTAATTGTACCGAATACGCAAAATCCGAATAGGCGCCGATGCCGTAATGGGTATGAATATACCGAACCGGAATACCGATTACTATGACCGGTACCGCCTGACCACTCAGATGGATGGCTCCACCGTTGGTAGAGCCCCCGGTACGTACCGCCTCCTGGACGGGGATACCCTGGGACCGGGCAGTATCCAGGGTAAACCGTTGAAACCGGGGATTGGTGATCATCCTGGCATCGATATGCCGGAGCATGGGCCCCTTCTTTATGGCGGTTTGGACCGCATAGGGTTCCATCACCGTATCGTCCGCAGGGCAGCCTTCAAAAACAATGGCAATATCCGGTTTAACCCTTTGGGCGGTAACCGTGGCCCCCCGGAGTCCCACCTCCTCCTGGGATGCAAAGGCCCCGATGATAGTTACCCCCAGCTCCTCCGCCGCCAATTCCCTGAGGGTGGCAATGATAGCCGCACAGCCCATACGGTTGTCAAAACCCTTGCCGATCATAAGATCATGGTCGGCAAGGTATTCAAACGTAACATCGGGAACCACCGGAGCGGCAATGGGTATACGAAAATCCTCCCGAATCTCCCGGTCATCGGAGGCTCCCACATCAATCACCATGTCGCTCAGATTCGGAGCTTCCTTCCGTTCCGCTTCACTGAGAAAATGGGGGGGCTTACTGGCAATGAGACCGGGAATCCACCGGCCTTCGTCGTTACGGACCAACACCCGATGGGCAGGAGCCGTCGCGGGGACCCAGCCCCCCAGGGGGATAAAATCCAGGGTCCCGTTGGGACGGATGGCCTTGACCATAAACCCCACCTCATCGCTGTGGGCATCGAGCTGTAACACCGGGAGTCCTTCACTCAGGCCGGGGCGTTTTACATAGAGGTTACGCATAGCATCCTCCGTAAAACTACCCAACCCATTACCGTAGCGTTTTAAAAGCGCCACCACCTCATCCTCGAAACCGGAGACCCCCGGAGCATCGGAAAGGGCCCCGATCATGGACAATGTTTCCTGTTTATCCATACGAATTTTATTTCCTAACCTGGACATTTTCGAGCCGGTGATACCCAATCGGATCGGGCTCGAAGTTCTCAACCAGCTTGTTACCCCCCACGCTGATGGGGGAATACATGATGGAGATATAGGGAGTCAGGTCCGCCAAAAGGATCGCCAGATCCTTATAGGCCTGTTCCCTGGTTGCCGGCTCGGTACTGTTCCGGCCCTTTTCAATCAAGGCGTCAACCTGGGGCTCGCTGATGTAGGAGGTATTGCCACCGGGCCCGAATTTGGAGGAATGGCCCAGGGAATAGTAGGTATAGTCGGCATCTTTGGTGGAGGTTATCCAACCGAAAAAGGCCATTTCATGTTCACCGTTGTCGGTTTTGTCCCAGAAAGCCCCGGCTTCCATCACTTCGAGTTTGGCGGTAATCCCCACTTCCCTGAGCATATCCACAATGGCGGTGCTTACCTCAACCCGTTCCTGGTTGTTGTTTACCCAGAGGTTGGTAGTAAAACCGTTGGGGTAACCTGCCTGGGCAAGGAGTTGTTTGGAGAGTTCCGGATCGTACTGGTCAACTCCGGCACTGTAATAGCCGTATACCCCGGGGGCGATAATGGCATCCGCAGCCTGAGCGGCGCCGCTTACGACGGTATCAATAATGAGCTGCCGATCGATGGCGTGGCTTATGGCCTGACGCACCAGTTTGTTTTCAAAGGGCGCTTTTTCCATATGCATGGAAAGATAGAAGAGGCTCAGGGGCGGCGCTAAAAAAAGGGAGAGCTTTTCATTTCCCGTGATGAGCTTGTGGTCATTAGAGGGAAGGTCATAGGCCAGATCAATTTCTCCGGTCTCCAGGGCAATGGTTCGCTGGGATGCTTCGGGAATAACCTTCATAACCAGATTTTTAGTTTTTGGGGGGTCGGCATAATAATCCGCAAAGGCTTCGAGAACCGCCGAATCGCTCTGGGTCCAGGAAACGAACTTATAGGGCCCTGAACCTACAGGTTTTTTCGCTTGACTATCCGGATCGGTTTCGGTATAGGCCTTGGGAAGTATGGCGGCAAAGGGAACCGAGAGGTTCCTCAGGGTGGGGGCATAGGGGAAATGGGTATTAACCACCACCGTATAGGGATCCTCAATGATAGTCTCGGAAATAAAGTCCATCAGATAGGAGATCATAGAACTCGCAACCGCCCGGTCCAGGGAGTATTTGACATCCTCCGCGGTCAGATCGGTTCCATCGTGGAATTTAATGCCCTGCCGTATGTGGAAGCGGTACGAAGTAGGGGAGAGCTGTTCCCAGGATTCGGCGATCTGAGGTATAACTTCGGAACTTGTCCCGTCAAATTGAACCAGGGTGTCGAATATATGGTTAGTTACCTGGACCGCCGGGGTCTGCCTGCCCACATGAGGATCAAAGGAGGTAACATCCGCCCCCTGACCCCAGGTAATGGTATCTTTATATTCACTTCCCTCCACCGTGGAACTAGCGGCACCACCGGAACTACCGCCGCCGCAACCGATACATACCAGGACCAAGCCTGCCAACAAAAGGACACCTGCGATTTTCTTCATCATTTGACTCCTAAATAAAATTTAATGCCGTTTCAAAATTTCAGTTTTGAAAACGGCGTAATGACCGCTTTTTTCTCAAGACCGGTTAAACCCAGCTCCTCAAATCTCCCCGCAGGCGACAAAATGATTGTCCTCTATTTCTCTAAAGGGAATATCCGTCCCCAAACAGCTTTCCCGCGCCTGGGGGCACCGTTTGGCAAAACGACAGCCCGGGGCAGGCTCTATGGGGGAGGTCAGTTCCCCCTTGAGGATGGTACGGTTTATGTCGAAGTCCGGGTCCGGTACGGGGATCGCCGAAAGCAGGGCCCTGGTGTAGGGATGGAGGGGATTTTTAAAAAGCCTGGCCGTAGGGGCCTTTTCCACCATCTGTCCCAGGTACATAACCAGAATATCATCGGAGAGGTGTTTTACCACCGAAAGGTCGTGGGTGATAAACAGATAGGTAAATCCCAGTTCATCCTGAATATCCTGCATAAGGTTGAGGATCTGGGCCTGGATGGACACATCCAAGGCACTGACCGGTTCGTCACATACGATAAGTTTAGGATTCAGGGCCAGTACCCGGGCTATGCCGATACGCTGCCGCCGCCCGCCATCCAGTTCATGGGGATAGGTATTGATCAAGCGCTCGGCTAAGCCCACCATCTCCATCAGTTCCAGGGAACGTTTTCGCAGCCCCGCCTTATCCCGGGGGGAATAGAGTTTTTGGATTACCAGGGCTTCACTGATGGTTTCACTCACGGTCATCCGGGGATTCAAAGAGGCAAAGGGATCCTGGAAGATGATCTGCATGTTCCGGCGCAGGCGTTTTATCTGTTCCTTATTATACTGAAGGATGTTGTACCCCTCAAAAAACACCCTGCCCGCGGTGGGTTCATGGAGCCGCAGTATGACCCGGCCCAGGGTGCTTTTACCGCATCCCGATTCCCCCACCACCCCCAGGGTTTCTCCGGTTTTTACCGTAAAGGTAACATCATCCACCGCATGCAGGGACCCCGCGGGGGTATGAAAGTATTTTTTCAGGTGTTCCACCCGGAGGAGTTCTTTTTTTTCCATTACGGTTCTCCCTGGGCGCGGATACAGCGGACCAGATGTTCTGTTTCCGGGGTATCCCCCAGGTTGATAAGCCCGGGAACCGCTTCGGTACAGGGAGGGATCACATGGTTGCACCGGGTATGGAATTTACAGCCCCGGGGAAGATCCGTAGGATCCGGCATGAGTCCCTTAATGGGTTTAAGCCGGTACACCTCCTTCGCGAGGCTGGGAATGGAATCCAAAAGCCCTATGGTGTAGGGGTGCCGGGGGATTTTAAATATATCCCGAAGGCTTCCGTATTCCATAATCTCACCGGCATAGATAATCGCCACATGATCGCAGTTTTGGGCTACCACTCCCAAATCATGGGAGATCAGCAACATGGAGGTATGGAGCCTGTCTTTTATGTCCCGGATCATTTCCAGCACTTGAGCCTGGATGGTTACATCCAGGGCGGTGGTGGGTTCATCAGCGATGAGCAATTGGGGATTACAGGCCAAGGCGATGGCGATAATGACCCGCTGTTTCATACCCCCGGAAAATTGATGGGGATATTCTTCTATCCGGTCCGCGGAAATGCCCACGGTTTCCAGCATATCCCGCACCGCCGCCACGGCCCCCCGGGAACTCAGTTTTTTATTGTGGGTTTTGATAACCTCCATGATCTGATCCCCTACGGTCATCACCGGATTCAGGCTGGTCATGGGATCCTGAAAAATCATAGATATTTGATTTCCCCGGATGGTCCGCATCTTCCCTTCCCCCACCTTAAGCAGGTCCTGTCCATCAAAAATCACCTTACCCTTGAGGACTTCCCCCGGGGGGTCCGGGATGAGTCCCATGATACCCTTAGCCAGGGTGGTTTTTCCGGCGCCAGTTTCACCCACCAAACCCAGGGTATGCTGTTCCTTAAGGGATAAACTCACCCCGTTCAGGGCTTCCACAATACCGTCATCGGTTACATACCGGATGGTTAAATCCTCTACCCGAAGCAATTCCCGTTCTGCCATGGTTCAACCGCCTCTCAGGTTTTAAGCCGGGGGTCCAAGGCATCCCGCAGCCCGTCCCCCAACACGTTAAGGGCAAGGATGGTAAGCATGATGCCCAGTCCGGGAATGACCGTGATATGCCAACCTTCCCGAATATAGGAACGGGCCCCGGAAAGCATGGAGCCCCATTCAGGGGTGGGGGGTTGTATGCCCAGCCCCAGGAAGGAAAGGCCCGCTATGGAAAGGATCGCCCCCGCCACTCCCAGGGTAGCCTGAACGATCAAGGGCGCCATGGAATTGGGGATGATATATTTAAAGATGATGCGGAAATCCCCCGCTCCCAGGGCCCGGGCCGCCTCAATGTATTCCTGTTCTTTTACGGTAAGCACCGAAGCCCTGACCGTGCGGGCAAAGGTGGGGATATAGGATATGGCGATAGCGATAAGCACATTAACCAGGCTTGTCCCCAGGGCCGCCACAATGGCGGTGGCGAGGAGCATGGACGGGATGGCTAAGAGGATATCCATAAAACGCATGATGGAATTATCCGCCATCTTTCCGTAATAACCTGCCAGGGCGCCCAGAACGCCCCCCGCTATGGTGGACATGATGATGGCGGCGGTTCCCATAAAGAGGCTGTACCGTATAGCCCAAAGCATACGGTACAGGATGGATCTGCCGAATTCATCAAGGCCGAAGGGCTGCTGAAGGCTGGGCGCTTGGAGCCTCATGCGGAGGTTCTGCTTAATTACATAGGTATTGTAAATTCCCCCATGGGTCACCCCATCAATGATGATGGTAGTTATCGCCACGGTAAATAGGAGGACAAGAAAGCCTAAACCAACCAAGGCCAATTTGTTTTTTTTGAGTCTGCGCCACACTTCGCCCCAGAGGGAACGCTGTTTGGTTTGTTTCATGCCGCTTTCCTTATTTCCGAATTCTTGTACTGGGATTTAATCCGGGGATCCACAAAGGCATAGATTATATCAACCGCGAGGTTCACCAGGGAGAACATGACGGCCATAAAAATGACCGAACCGAGGACCATGGGAATATCCTTGCGGGTAATGGCATCCACCATGAGCCTCCCCAATCCGGGCCAGGAAAACACGGTCTCGGTCAACATGGCCCCCCCGAGAAGGATACCGAACTCCAGGCCCACCGCGGTGATGATGGGGATAAGGGCGTTTTTGAACATATGCTTACGGGTTACTTCCTTTTCGGTGATCCCCTTGGAACGGGCGGTAACGATGTAGTCCTGGCGGATGACTTCCAGCATAGAAGACCGGGTCATCCGGACCACCGTGGCAGCCACCCCGGTTCCCAGGGTTATGGCGGGGAGAATGACGCTCCTGAGCAGGGGAAGAAAACCGGATCCCATGCCTTGGGAGGGGAGCCAGCCCAGTTTAAGGGCAAAAAGCAGGGAAAGCAGCAGGCCCAGCCAGAAATTCGGCATGGAAACCCCCACCAAGGACAGGACCACGGTAATATTATCCAGGGCGGTATACTGTTTTTTTGCCGACAATATGCCCACGGGAATCCCTATGATGAGGGCAACGATGATACCCGCAAAGGCCAAGATACAGGTATTAGGGAATTTATCCAAAACCTGGTCCCAAACGCTGAGTTTATTCCGATAGGAAATCCCCAGGTCTCCCCGGCACATATTCTTGATATAGGTAAAGTACCGTACCAGGAGGGGATCGTTGAGGCCCAACTCTTCCCGAACCTGGGCTATGGCCTCGGGGCTAGCCTGTTCCCCCAGGATCAATACCGCCGGATCCCCGGGAGTGAGATTCATAATAAAAAAGACTATAAAAGTAACCCCCAATAAGACGGGGATCATCAAAATGAGTCTTTTGATAATATACTTTATCATACACGTCTTCTATAAAAATGGAGAATATTATTATTTTAAGAATTAATCAAGTAACCCAAACCGGATTCAAAATTTCAGTTTTGAATCCGGCTTAATTGACTTTTTTGTTTATCCGGGGTATAAATATGTCTATTATAAGGGCCTTTAGCTCAGTTGGTTAGAGCTGCGGACTCATAATCCGTAGGTCCCTGGTTCAAGTCCAGGAAGGCCCAACTTAATTCCTTATAGTATAAGGAATTAGCAAATGCAGATGGACGGATTATGGATGCTTGTATTTTAGTGTAGTACCCACTGTAGCACTAAGATAAGGATGGTTTATAATGCAGGAGATAACCCGTAATTCTTACAAGTCTCTACCAGCGGAACCCTGGTTCCCGTACCATTTACTTATATCGCTCGGGCTCGGGCTGTTTATGATGCTTTTGTTGTTGCGACAAACCATCGCAAGCGGTCGGGGTATGTGATTCTCATAAGGTATGTGACTCAGGTCACATACAGTCCAAAACTGTTTCAAAACTAGATTTTAGATCGGCATTAGGTTCCGAACCATTGGTTGTTCGTCAAAAAGCTTACTTTGCATCGCCCTGGACGATACCTTGTGTGTATAAGGGCTTTCCAAAGCAGACCATGGCTGCAAAATGTGGGTACAGCCTGGCGTGGGAAGGGAGCGTAACATAATGCCATAGTACACGTCAATTTCTTTATACATTTAAAAGATAGAAATACAAGCTTTTTCTCTTTTTTATCTACTTAAATCGGACCGCAGTGTTCTCAACTTCCAGATTAAACATAGCGTCAATACGACTTTTCATAGCCCTTTGTCCGTTTCTATAACTAGATTCTTTTGTTTTTTTAAGTTCCACCTGATGCGCACTTTGGATAGTACTGATTTCCGCCTCGTAATCACATTGCATTGTATTCATTTTAGCCATGTGATTATTCTCCATAAAATTTATTTTACCTATATAATCATTTTCTATAGAATCCAATTGAGCTAAATGGCTGCCTTGCATGGAATCCAATTTTGCCGAATGACCGTTTTGCATGCGGTTAATCGTTTTTTTATATTCATCGGTAATTATATTTAGTTCTGACTTTAAATCGATAATTTGCGGCTCATAGTTAGCGGCTGCTTCCTTTTTTGCCTTTTCTTTACTGTTTTTTATTCCTGCTTCATATCCGGATTGAAAAAAACTATGACAATTGACGATACAAAATAGTATCGCTATAGTTATCGGGATATTTATTGTACTTACAAAAAACACGGTCTTCAGAATATTTCCCATGCCCCCAAGAATAGTTTTTACACTATTATTTATATTTCTTTCAATAATTGCTTTTTTAATGATACCATTATAATCGATGAGAAAAGAGGGCAATTCTTCTTTTTTTAACCACACCTGCGGTAGACTTGAATCAGTAGGATCTTTCTTCATTCTTTCGTCCATAATTCACCTTACTATAGAATATACCGGTGCATTCCAATCGCCTTTTGACATATTTTTCCGTGCTTTTGAATCAATTTCTCTTTGCATGACATCCCTGCTGTCTTTTTGACCCTGAATGTAATAAGCGTTTTGTATTTGTATCAATTCTTCTTTGTTTTGTTCTTTTAGTTTATCAATATTTGTGACAATGCTTTGTTGTAAAGAAACAATTTCTGTATCCTGTTTTATTTCTAAATAATCAATTTCAGCGCTTCGTTCTTCTTGTAAAGAAACAATTTCAGTAAACAGTTTCCTTTCCAAAGTATTAATTTCAACACTTTGGCGTTTTTGCAAAGTAAGAATTTCGTTGTCGTAATTTTCCCTTGTACTCTTTATATTTTTCTGTAGTTCGTTAATCTCCACCTTGTATGACTCGGCAGCAATGGCCATATCTGTCTCATAATTTTCTTTCATTCCTTTTTGGTGTCCCGCGATAAAAACAATAATATAAAATACTATTATCCCAATAACGGAATATTTTATAGAATCGCCCATTATTTACCAATCCTTTGATTTTCTTTAAAGGCGGTATTAGATGTATAAATTATTTTACCCGTCTCGCTGTTTAAGACTTGAATATTGAAGGTTTCTATTTGTGTTATTCTGGGTACTATCATATATTTCGCACCGAATATTTTACAGATGGATACCATGGTCTGCTCGTCAACATGACCTGAATATTGAAATTCCTGTTCGCGGAATATTTTATCAAGTTGTGTTCTGCTCACAACATCATATTTATTTAAGCGGACAAATTTCTCCTCAATATATCCTTGAATCCAATATGAAATAGTTGTTATATGCTCCTTTTCACCTGGTTCTTTGGGGAATCGTTCATCGTCACACCACCAAATGGCCATGGGCGCGCCAGTTTCAATTGATTCCTCAATCTCGGCGAGTTGTGCGTCAATTATAGGCTGTACCATTTGATCTGTAATTTTGAGTGTTGTCGCACAACTGGTAAATAACGATATCAAGAAGACGGATAAAATAATTTTCCTCATATTTTCCTCCATGATATATTCATAATATAACACGATGGTTTATCAAGTAATGATAAACCAAACTGAAATTTATCGAAATTTGTAATTTTTTTGGACTTTTCCGCCCATATTGTCAAAATCAGCTAAATTATACTATAATTCCCGTATGGAGAAGAAGCCGCCACGGCCCCGTTTTGCGCTTCCACGGATCTATGAAATCGACCGGGACATAGCTTCCGGGAGTTATCCAAATGCCGTTATTTTGGCAAAACGCTATGAAGTGGGAACTGCAACAATACACCGGGATATTGAGTTTATGCGGGTCAGGATGGATGCCCCCATTGAATACAGTGCCCTACATCGCGGCTTTTACTACAGCGATAATACTTACCGGCTTCCCGGCGGATTTGCCACGGAAAGCGATTTAATGGCTCTTGGTATGGTAAAGACAATATTAACTCTATGTAAAAACACACCGCTTTTTGAGAGTGCAACTCGTTTACTTGAAGGGATCGTCGCCCCACTTAAAACCGGAAAAAACACTACCTGGATTGATAAACGAATCGTTTTTCCACCTGTGCAGGAAGCAACTGTCCCGGTTGAAATCTGGAATACCGTGATTGATTCTTTGCGAGAAAATAAAATACTGGAATTTGACTATTGGGGGGCGAAGGATTCTGACTACAAAAGACGTCGTGTATACCCTTACCAGCTGATCTTTGACAACGGACGATGGTGCATATTTGCCTGGGCGGAAGATCGCCGGGATGTCAGGCTTTTTTCTCTTTCGCGTATGCGGAATATCCACAAGACCGGTGAAAGCTTTAAGCTTCCCCTGAATTTTGATTTTTGTTCCAGAACCGGTGGAACTTTTTTCGGTATGTATCATGGCGATATCATACGCCATTACCGGATACAATTTTCCGGCATGGCAATCCTGATAATAAAAGAACGAAAATGGGCGGATGATCAAACTATCACCGAAAATAAACAAGGATTGATCCTTGAGTTTTCCAGTACCCAATATTCAAATATTCTTGCCTGGGTACTATCTTTCGGACAATTCGCCATTCCCGAAGAGCCGAAAGAACTTGTCGCCGAATGGAGAGAGAATGTCAGGAAAATGGGGGCTATGTAGTATAAAAATGTTTGTGTCCTGGTTATCATTTATGCTTTTTACCAGCCCAATCATTCTGAAATTTTTTTTATAGTATTCTTAAATTTGCACTCGGATTTTTTCATTGCCTCCTGGAATTCACCCCAGTCGTCTATATTTTTTGGAATATTGAAACCGATTTTTGTCAAGGTGCCTTCCCTGTCTTCTATTTTATACTCTTTATTAAACGGTTCTCCTTCAAAAGGGTAAGGAAAAAATAACAAGCCTCTCTTTGAATTGAAACGGTACATATAAGTAATGGTTTTATAATAAATATTAATCAATCGATCATCGGATTCGGCATAAGACTCCTGCCTATTTAATGGAATATACTTTGCATCTGCTACAATTTTGGGGACTTGTTCACTGATAAAATCAGGATATATCCTTTGAGGTCCTTTTTCGAAAAGCTTAAACCCATTTTTTCCGGTTTTGTTTTCAGGATGTATAAAGTCCTTTTTTAAAACGGTATTCAGATATTCCTCCCAAAGCCAGGCGCCATCGAACAGGATACCGTGGATTTTGTCTTTTTTGCCACTAAAAGACAATTTTTCGTGACGTAAAACACGCAGACAAAATATTTGTAAGTTTTTATATTCTGTAAAGTACGGGTGACGTACCAAACGACGGTTGGCATTCACTATTTTTTGACGATCATTCTTGTTGTAAGTTGGAGTATAAAATACAATTTTTGATACGTTTTCAATCATCTCTGAATCCCGTGCAAGAACATTACGGCCATAAGGATGGGTTTTGATATATTCAATTGTATGCCGAACCAACTGCAATACAGGATTGTCGAAACTATATTCTCTTGTATTGTACGCGATTTTTCCCGCAAAAGGTATATTAGTGCGGATATGACGGGATACATCAATAGACCCCTTGACATTGGTGTCATTGTGTTTTATATGTCTATATTCCTTATAAAGACCTTGTTTAATTGCCTTGCTCAAATAATCGGGAAACATATAGATTAGAAAATCCCATATTGTATCTTTACCGCCCCTAAGATCAAAGTTGACAATATTCAATTTGTTGACTTTTTGTAACATATAATGCAAAAAATAGTCGTGTCCATCATCATTTGCGAAACGTGATTTGATAAAAACCTCAGCTTCATTTACACCGACAAATCCCATTATGTTACCAGATGAGATTAGGCAGTCATTTTCAGTTTCTTCCAGACCAATAATTATCGAATTATGTATTTCATCCTTACTAACATTCCAGTCATGGGGAAATATCAATAGATTTGATACATCCAATCTGCCGATAGGTTTATTGGCTATTCTTTTAAGATCGGAAACAACCCGAGAATAATCAACAGACTGTTCTAACAGCTGGTGAAGCGACCGGCCTTTCGCGTTATTATCTTCAAGTATAATTTGCATAACGGTTATAGATCATCGTCTTCTAATTTTGTGTCGGCAATATTTGATGAAACAGAGGTTCCGTTCTTATAAGCTCTTTCCAGCAACTTTATATTTGATTCTTCATCCGGCAAACCGCGCAAATATTCCTTTATAAGTGGATAAATATGATTATCCCATAATTTTGTATAATCACCCCCATAATTAATCAATTTTTTAAAATAAGCGCCGCCAACATGATAGGATGAGTTCAAGCCCTCAATCCTCTCAATTGCTTTGTTCAGGTTTTTCATACGGTTTATACTTTCTTGTGATAAGCCCATATCAACGGCCGTATCATCTGCCCTGATTTCCTGCCACACAAAGCGCCTGCGCATAGCAAAATCGAAACTTTCAACGCTTCGGTCAATGTCGTTCATTGTACCGATGATATAGACGTTTTTTGGAACGTAGAACCAGCCTTTTCCCAACTCAGGGTCAAATATGGTTTCATCATCCTGGATATTTGCATATTGGGTCATTACCTTGCCTTCTGTCCCGCGATACCCGGAATCGATAGAAAAAAATAATTCTCCAAAGATTTTTGAAATTTCCCCTCTGTTAATTTCATCTATTACAAATATATAAGGCAGATTATTTTCTTGATGAGTTTCCATTGTGGTATGAATCGGATATTTCTCCTTAAAATATTCACCAATCGCAGTGGTGTATGGTTTCCAATCTTTTATTGCACCGGTTAACACATAGTTACGGATCATCTCCTTTGTAACAGACATGGGTGTTGCGGATTCTGTTTCGGGAATTGCCACACAGCTTTTTTTGCTATTTATTTCCACGCGAAACTTCTTCTTTTGTACCAATGTTTCGAAATGAACAGGGGTTTCAAGAAACTCATTTATAAACTTATCATACATTTCGTCAAAATTATTCGCCGGTCCAGTATTTTTCGCAATGGCTCTTCTGCAAAATTCCTTAAATATTCCATTATAGAGCCTAAAAGTTACACCCGAATCGGCTTCTTCCGCCCGCAAACCTTCCACGAAATCCGTATAGTCATAAGATGGGTGAAACTGAACAAAACTATAGTGTTCAGAAAATATCAGATTTTCTTCAAGAGATAATTTTTTTTCTGACAATTCCGATTTATTTTTTGGGGGAAATATCATTTTTATCGCGATTTGTTTAGCGAGATACGTTTTCCCAGTTCCCGGCGCCCCGGTAAGGATGAGGTTAAAATTTGATTCAAGTAAATCAATAAGATTCTGCATTATGGAACCCTCCTCAGTTAAAATTTCCACTCGATCTAGAATTTTTCCCAGTTCAACTTCTGATTTATCATCATCTTGAGGTTCATTATTTCGAATGCTTCTTGCCCTTGTGTGAAATGCGCCATCTAAAGGATATTTTTTCAGAAAATGAGAAAAATCACCAAATATCTCACTAAAGATAGAGTTGAAGATTTCCCGCGCCCTCTCTTTTGCGGCAGGACTGCTCATTCCGGTATAAGCCCAACAGACAAACCAGCAAAAACTTTGTGCTTTTATTTCCCTGTTATTACTATTGCGCCATTTTGATTCAACTTGTCCTTGAGCAGTCGTGTGAGGAATGGTTTTCATAAGCTGCTTTGACTTCTCAAAATCAATGCCATGATTAAGCAATATCATATAAATCTCCCAATTTTTCTACGATGCTATTATAATATGAAATTTTTTTTCATTTGTCGATTATAATCTATCTTCGTTTATTATTAATGATATCGCCAATACTGAAATACTCGCCTCGCATGCACTTGTTTTTATCATGATCTCCTCCCTTGCCATGAGTTGGGGGATGTCTACATATCATGCCAACAATAATTTGTCGTGCATCATTTAATTTATAATATACACGCACAGTTTTAGCACATATAAAAGAAAAAGAATATTCTGGTTCGGTTGTTGGACGAAGATGCAATGTAAACTGAGCACAAGAATCATTACAATGCCATTTTCTTCTAGGACAATCATTATATGTTGAACCATCATTTACAGAATCCAATCCAAATGATTTTACAATGTTATTAAATTCATTATCATCCTTTATTCCTATGTTATTAATTCGACAAAATTCAGCAACCTCAGAAAGTGATTTCAAATAAGCATATAATCTATCTGCCGCTATTTCATCATCAGAATTATAATCCATTTTAGTAATAATAGAATCTGTTGATTTATCAATATCCTGCCCAAATACAATATTCTTATCCTGAGATAAATTTTCTTTTGCAGCAAGATATGCCTCAACAGGCGTTTTATATTTTTTATGATACTCATAATCATTGCTGGCTTTTTTTACACCTCTGATATTAACAGAGACGGGCAACACCTTTGCGATTTTTTCATTAACTTCAGACAGATTCGTTTTACTGGTACCTACTAAAACAAGCCGGTCTTCCTTTTTGTTGTAAACCTTATTCAACATTGCCACATAACGAACCAGATTTTCATGTTCTTCAATGAGTCTTTCTGAAATATTTGTTAAATATACAGTATACTCTTCTTTTGAAAGCAATCTATCTTTAGCATCTTCCACTTTTTGAATATCTACACATAAGGCTTGATATTTCTCAAAAAAAAATCCATAAATTTTAGCAATCTCTCTTGGTGGGATTGTAAAGTTTTTTCTGGAACCAGTAAAATTATTTATCCTTTCCCTGTTCTTATCATAATCAAGATAATAATCATTGTCTTTCAGCCAGTCTTTTAAATCCTTTTTTATTGTGATTGTTATCATGGGATTAGAGGCCAGGTCCTTAAGCCTTCTAATGTTGCGAAAAAATATTTCTAAATTATTAAATTCATCTTTTTCTTCCGGTGCCGCTTGCGGGAAAGCCAGAACACTTGCATCAATGAAAATATTAGTCATTTTCATTCTCCTCTTTATCCAAGCCACTATCTTTTTCTTTTTGCCGGGCTGCCGATAAAATATCATTTGCTATCTGCATGGATTCCTCAAAAAAACCCTCAGGCCATTCGGACATTACAGAAAAATCGTTGATTTCAATTCTCTTGAATTCAGAAGCCCCGTTGTGCTTTTCGACAAAATAGAGGGCGACTTTTTTGTTGATTGGTTTATCAAGCGGGGCTTGAACAATACGCAGCCGCAATTTATCGATAATATATTCGCTGTGGGTCTCGATGATAAGTTGTATGCCTGTAAGGGACATAACCAGGAAAAAATCAGCGAGCCGGCTTTGCATCTTGGGATGTAAATGTAGTTCCGGCTGTTCAATAATAATGGTGGAACCGGGTTCTGCCGCAAAGCATTGTACAATTATCGGAAGCACCTGGCTTACGCCGACACCGACATTGTTTAAGCCCATCTCTCTCTCTCCCTGCTTAACCTTCAAGTTACCTTCTTCATTTACGGTTATGTCATCAGCAACATCTATATATTCCAGCCATTGACTAATATATTCTTCAAGTGAGAAACCTTTTCGAAAAGCAGCAGAACCATATTTATCCAGATCCTCCATGAACATTTTTATATCAAGATTGTTATTTTTCAAATATTCCTGATTTAAATTAATAACACCTTTGTCTTTATTGGTAAAATAAAAATCTGCAGTATATTGGCCTTGGTACCCCACGCCCATGTCTCCGAACAGACTTATGTTGTCACTGTTTTTTTTCGGATCAGCTCTTAGGGGACCAATATAGTATAGTTTTTTGGAAAAAAAATCATGGATTATAGATATATTTTTATTATAGCTTTCGTTAAGATTCTCTTTTTTAAATTTTATTCTTGGCAAGAAAGAGTTAAAATCTCCCTGAAAAAATGGAATACCGAGGTCCCTCTCAGATAGATCATCGTAACTATTAATGTTATCTATAAATTGGACATTATCGCTTACTACAACATAGTTACCCATTCGTCTATGCTCGTCTTGATAATTAAGAATAATCTTACTCTCTTTACAGTTTAAATCGGTAATTGAAATATAATTAACAATAGGCAAACGTTCTTGCGTATCATGATCCAATTTAAACTCAATTTTACTTTCAATTGATACGCTCGGCTCATCATTTATATCAAAACTATCATAAAAATTAGTCTTATAGTTATTTATTGTAAATGCAATTGCTATTTTATCATTATTTTTATCAGATTTTCTTGCTGCCGAAATTATTTCGCTAAATTTCCCTAATCGGGTTAATTCACCGTTAAGAAGTATTGTAGGCAGCCAATACTTACTATTTTTTTGTAATTGTTGCAAATGTGTTTGTTGCAAAAGCAGGATAGACTGTAAAACAGAACTCTTACCGCTCGAATTGGTACCACAGAAGATGGTGAGAGGAGCAAATTCCAGGGGGGCTTCCATAGAGTAGATTGATTTAAAATTAGACACCTTCCAATTTTTTAACATTCGCATACTCCTCTGCTTTAAGGTAAATCAACGCTATGGGCTTTACGCCCATCATATCACCCTGGTTTATCAACTATTGATAAACCAGGCAAAAATAGTGCGAATTCTGCGCCGCTTTGGCCTTGCCTCGGCGGCGCTGTTTTCGTCACTTACCAGTCAGTACCGCGTCTCCCTGCCGTAAACATCCATGACCGATAGCGGCCCTTGCAAAAGATGCCCTGAAGTTCACGGATCATCTTTTCCGGCGTTTCCCTGACTGCCGGTGCCGGCTCGGCTTTTTTTACCGCAGGGTTCCCCATAGCACTGGCCGTTCTTTTTTTCCGCTCCACAAGGCGGCTCTTGGACCCTTCATAACAACAACCATCGTCTGGAAATTGAGACTTTTCCATAACAAACTCCCGGAATCCGCTAAAACGAACTCCTTAACCAAAAGATTTGGGCAGATCTCTCCTGCCCATCTGCTTTTGGTTTTCAAGTCTGTTATGATTTACCATTTATGCCATATTGTATTTTACCATAGGATAAAAGATTATGCAATAGAAGACACCAGCCATGCGTAACTCTTTCACCAGCCGGTCCTGGTCCACCCCGTGGTTCCGCCCCACCCGTCCTTTCGCCTGGGGGCTGTTCGCCGGATGACCTCAATGCCCCGCTTCTGGCAGGCCTTGCCAAAGTGGCTTTTCGGCTGGGTTATCCCATCCTGAACCGGGAGTTTCAGGCGGAAGGTAGCGGGGAAAAATTGGGCTCTGACCGCACCTATCTGCGGATGGGAGGGGGCTGCCCCCACTATTAATTTCATACGGTAGCCTTACAATTTTTCAACCAGAGCAAGATTGTTTTTTGCTTCATCATTATATGGATCAATCAGGATGGCCTTCTTATAATCAGATATTGCTTCTTTATAGCTCCCTCTTTGAGCATAGGAATTACCACGCATAGTAAGAGCATCTGCATCGGTCGGGATAATTTTTAATGCGCTATCAAAATCAGATATTGCTAATTCATACTTGCTTTGCTTATAATAAGCAATACCCCGATTATAAAACGATAACGGGTCAGACTGATTGAGTTGAATTGCCGCAGTAAAGTAATCTATTGCTTTAATAAATTCATTTTTCTTTAAATATATTGCACCAGCATTGATATATGCATTTACCATATTTCTGTCTAACTGTATTGCCTTGTCGTAAGATAAGAGCGCATGGTCAGTATCCCCCAATTTCCCATATGCAAGACCAATCTGATAATATGCTTGAGCGTTGTTTTGGTTTGAATAAATTGCTTTTTGGTATTCAATTATTGCAGCTTCATAATTACCAGCCCGATAATAATCATTGCCTAAATCAAGGCTGGTCATATGAAGAGAAACACATCCAGCTAATACAACAGTTAAAGCAAAGACAAAATACAGTCTATTCATTCTCTTTCCTTTACCTCTTTTTCTTCAAGATTGAGTTTTGGCGCAGGGGCTGGTGCGTTCTGTTGATTTGTGGACTGGTTAATTTGAACTTGCACCGGATTATTCTCCAGATACGAAGAATTAACATACCCTCTATACCCATCAAATATTACTAATGACCAGCCTTCAGAAACAGAAATAATTTCAACTTTACTATTTTGCTTCAGTTGTGTTATTATTGAATTTGAGATTGATGGCCCTGACCGCATATTTAGGGCGTGAGAACTGACATATGCAAATACCTTAACTGGTTGAATTGCAGTCTGCTCCACTTGTTTGTAATTTATTTTGGACGGATAGCTTATTTTATTGAATGCTCTCCATTGATAAGTGTAGCTGAAAAATAATAATATTGAAAACAATACCATTAAGAAACTCGGAATAATTATCTTGTAATTATTTTTTATATAATAGAACATAATACGCGTATAGTATTTGGTAAACTGGTATATATTTTTAAAAAACCTTTTTGCTATCTCCAATGGTTTTTCTGAATCGTCTCTGATTTTTATATCCAACAGATTCAGAGTTGATAAAATTTCAACAAGTAAAGAAATTTCATCTTCATAATCTTTAGCATGTTTTTTTCCGGAAAAATTTTTTTTAAAAATAAGGTGCACAAAATTATTGTAATAACATTTACCAGTAGAATGCATAATCTTGCGTGGTATTTCAGCAAGCAATAAATCATTGAATATTTTAATTTCTTCGTTATACTCGTTCTTTGCAAAATCTTTTAGAAGCCCACGGCATTGCTGTACATCACTAAAAACATTACTGCCAAAATTTTTAATTATATTTAATAAAAAATCATATAATGGGTGATTTATTTTTTTCGATATATGCAATTGTAATTTTTGAGGTTTCTTGAATTTATGCCTGATTACTGGTTTGCGCTTTTTAAATTGTTTAACCAAAAGATAGAATGAAAATGATAATAATACGCATAATCCAATCACAAGAATATTGTTTACAATAAAAAAAAAGAAAGAAGCGATAGCAGTTACGATACTATTAATTATCATTCCAATGAAATTTATTATCGAACTAACAATTTTCCAAATTGTAAAAAGAAGGAGTGCAACTATAAGAACAATACTCGAAAAGCTATCGTTTCTTCGTCTTCCCATTTTAAATCCACCGCCCCTTTCCTTCGATTGCCTAAGACAAAGCAGAATTTACCGCTTGTATAAGTTTTTCTCTTTCTTTTTCTTGATTTCTCAACCAGTCAGTAGACCATATTCGGTATAACTTCCAGCCCATATCTTCAAGAATAGACTGTCTTAACCGATCCCTTTCTCTTGCAGTTCTGGCTGAATGGTAAGTTTCTCCATCACATTCAATGCCAAGACAATATGAGGAATAATCATTTGGCTTATGTATACCCATATCAATTCTATAGCCGGAGCATCCTATCTGTGTACTTACCTTATAGCCATTCCGTATAAGAAAATCACAGATAGATTGCTCAAATGGCGATTCCATTTGAATATCACTGCTGGCATAATTTTCATTTAGAAACATCTTTTGTCCGTTTATTGCAAAATCTATATAGGACCTTAACAATTTCGGACCTTCACTTGTAATTTTTTCTGTTTTTATATCCTGCGGCGTAATGGATCCAACTAGTTTTATATTATACTTGGCCCTGGTAATTGCTACGTTCAGACGCCTTTCACCGCCGGTTGAACTTAACGGACCAAAAAACATTGACATTTTTCCAGCATGGTCTTTACCATAACCAATACTGAATATTATGGTATCTCTTTCATCACCCTGTACGGTTTCAATATTTTTAATAAAAAACGGCTCATCTTTTTCTTCATTGAAAAAAAATTCAAATTTTGGGTTGTTTAGCCGTCCTTTTCGCAATACGGTTTCAATAGTCTCTTGTTGAGAAACGCTGAAAGTAATAACTCCCATTGACCTGTTTGGAAAATTTTCGATATGCTCAAATATCAGTCCAACAACTTTTTTAGCCTCCTCAATATTGTCTCTTTTGCCACCTCTATCATAAATTCCATTTTGTATATAAATATATTCAACTCCATTATCCTTGCCATTATCAATGTTTGAAGGAAATGTTATTAGTTTGTTGTTATATATTTTTGCATTAGAAAAAGCAATTAAATGTTCATTTCTGCTTCTGTAATGCCATTTAAGAGTTTGTGATGGAAATGAAAATGAGACAGCTTCGTCAAGTATTGATTCGTATGAATCAACTTCTGTATAATCATCTTTGTCTTCATCATCGTATTCGGGGTCTGAAATGACCGCAGTAAAAAAGGTAGTCGGAGGCAATTGTTTGCTGTCACCCGCAAGAATAACTTGTTTGCCTCTTGATATTGCTCCTATGGCATTTTCCGTACAAACCTGTGATGCTTCATCGAATATAACAGTATCAAAATTAAATTGGCTCGATTCCAAAAACAGACTAACAGTTAAAGGAGACATCATTAGGCAGGGTTTAAGCGCAAGTAAAAGATCAGGGATATTTTGAAACAGTTTCCTTAAAGGCATAATCCGGCGTTTTTTGTTTAATTCTTTTTGTAAAAGCTTTATTTCGCCGCTGCCTCTGGAAAAAATATCTTGATAAGGCATTTTTTCAATAAGTTTTTCGCGGATACGCTGTTTAGCAATAAATATTTGATTTTTGTCCAAATTACGAAATTCTGAAACAATTTTGTCCTGATTTTGTCCACGAAAATTTTGTAATATTTCGTTTTCTTTCATAATAAAATCAATCCATGATTTAAAAAAATATTTTTTAAATACGGGAATAATCTCATTCTTGTAAAATATTTCATTTTCGATTTCTGAAATAAATGATGCAAGCCCCAATGAATTGCATTTTTCTTTAGCATTATTGTAATCAATCCAATTATACAAAGAACCAATATTTTTCTCGCAAGCTTTTATTTTTATTGAAAGTGCTTTTAAATCATACGTTTTAAAAGTATCCTTTTCAAATAATCCATAAAACCAGTGCATCATTTCAAGCATATCCTCTGATTTTTTAAGAAGAAGGAAATAGTAACTTTTGCAAATACCAGGCATTGTAGTGTCTTCACAAATGCGTCTTATAAAATCTTCGCTCATGGGCCTATCTTTTTTTAAAGAAATAAAATGTTCTGCCCATGCAACAGCACTTTTCAGTTCGTTCCAGTTTGTATCAAGCCCACTAAAATAAAATGAAAACAAAGCGGAAAATTCGATATTATACTGATCAAATCTAGAAAACAACGAGAAGGCTTTGGTGAAAATTCCGGCAGAAACAATTATTGATTTAAAATTTTCGATTTTTTTATTCAACTGTGATGTATTTGTGGATAAACCAGAATACATGGCTCCAAATAGACTTTCATGCTTATCCTGATTACTGTTAAACCATTCCTGCAAAGCCTTTAGTTCGCACAACATTTTTAAGTCATGTATGGCACTATCATTTTTTATCATTTTTGTATCTTTGGTTATTTCTCTGAAATGGCTAAGTATTAATTTTCTATCTTTATGAAATTGAGCATTAAAAAATCGTAATAAAGACGAATAATCAAGCTGAAACCGTTTCAACATTTGTTTTGCGTCAATTTTCATTATATCTTTATCATATTTAACGAGAATTTCATTTAATATAGAGTTATATTTGGCTGCCATGGTCTGCAATTCATCAAAAGATTGCAATAGTTCATTGAAATCAAAAAGCTGTTCCCAGATTGCATAGGATTCATCATTTCGTACAAATGACTTAAAATAATTCAATAATTTGTTAAATTCAGAAAATGATTTTATCTTTAGTACATCTATATCTTCAAACCGTGGATGCAATTTTTTAATAATTCTTAATGACTTATCAAGTTCTTCAATTATTGCTGACAATGAAGTATAATATTTTTTTGCAATATCCATTTTCCTAATCAAGTCTTTTGACACATCTGAATTTATCCATAAATATGGAATTACAACGGCATTTGAACAATCATTAAGTATTTTTAGTGCATTTGATATATTATTAGTATTAAGAGATATATTGTTTTTTATTTCATCGCATAGAGGGATAATTTCTGATAACCAGGAAAACAAAATGTTCAGTTTTTCTTTAATTTTATATTCCAATTCATAAGTATAGGTTTTTATTGTGGAGCCATACCAAGGATTTTCTGATTGTTCCCTTGTATTTTTTTGTAATGTTAAACAATATTCTTCAAGCGTAAGAATTATATTCTCAAATTCTGCGTTTGTTATTTTATCAATATTGCTGATGGAAAATACTATATCCTTATTGTCTGAAAATCTTATTAATTCACCATAAATTTCATATACCGATTTTTGAAGCCCTAATCGTTTAGCATGAAGTTCGCGGGTATAATTATTAAGCTGAGTTCTGTATATAAATAATTTAGTATAAACCTGGGTCATATTGTTTTGAACACTTTTTCTTGCAGAAGCCAAGCCAAGATTATTTCCCAGTTGTTCAATTATTTCTTTTTTATTTGATTTATGGCTATGTAAGGACAGACAAAAATCTCCGATTCCGGCGTCTGACAATCTTTTAAAAACGACATCAAGTGCTGCCACTTTTTCGGAAACAAAAAGAACTTTTCTACCATTTGCCAAACATTCAGCAATAATATTAGCTATGGTTTGACTTTTCCCGGTTCCGGGCGGCCCTTGTAAGACAAAACTTAATCCATTCTTGGCGCTTACTATGGCATCCTGTTGGCTTGAATCAGCATCCAGCACTTGAAATATATCAGCCGGGTTCTTCTTGTCGTGTTCATATTCGGATGGATTTATGGTTAATGGATCTGCAAGTTGAGTAGTATCACCACACAACGCTCTTACGATAGGGTGTTTTTTTATTTTTTTGTCATTGCGTTCAAAATCATTATACATATTGATTTTTAGAAACGAAAACAGACTTAATACTACGGATTGTGACAATGACCAGTTCTTTAGGCTGCTTATTTTTTTTTCAATTTCCGAGAAAAATTGCTGTATATCATTATCCAAATCAAAATCCAATGTCAACAAGTTAAGGGTTTTCATAAAGGGAAAAATGTGGTAAGATAAAATCCGGGAGGAGAATACCATGAGAAAAAAAACGCTACAC